>CAYGNS010000558.1:0-2217 GCA_964351295.1 uncultured Gammaproteobacteria bacterium | reverse complement strand
AAGCGGGGTAATCAACCTTCTTAAATCCATCGCTGGCAGTGACAACCGCCTCAGGGTAAACCATCTCAACCTCTTGCGCGATGACGCCAAGGCGGATGCTATGCATCGTGTCGCTGACGAAGCGGAACTTCACGGGCGTAATGGATTCTAGCTTGGCCAACCCGCCAGTCAGAGGAGCGATGTTCTCCTTGAGGCGCTTGTCGGAACTATAGAGGAACGCCGCCGCCGTCAAACTGTTGGCGACAACCGCGCTCCCGGAAGGATCGGACATGATGAACTTGTACCAGCCCGTCCATGTGCCGCTGCCGCGCCCACGCATGTACATACCTTCAGCGATGGACGCCCCGGCAGAATACGGAACCGCCAACTGTGTTATGTTGCCGTCGCCCAGTTTCGAGGCTCCATACTCGAAATTGAGCGTCTGCCAATAGTTCGTGCTTGTATTGGGCGCGTTGGCTGCTGTGCTTCCCCGAAGCAATGTGTAGCCGTTCCCCGAACGGGCATTGCTGACATCGTTGAAGTCCAATACGCCCGTCGTCGCCATAGCCCCGAAGCCGCCCGCAATCTGCCCGCCGTTCACATAGAGCGTGGTGGAAGGTGCAGTGGTGCCGATGCCGACACGCCCATTGTGCATGATCCTCATTTTTTCAGAACGGTTGCCGCCACCGCCCGACCAGAAGCTCAAATATCCCTGCGCACCATCCCCACTCTCTATTCCGCCTCTGATCTCGCCATAGTCATGGGTTTCAATGTTCCCAGCGGGCGTTCGCGTGAACACCAACGACACGCTCTTGGAAACCGACGTCCAATTTGTAGAAGCATTACTGAGCACCAAGGCTTTGACGTTATCGAGGTCTTGTCGCGAGGTTACGTCAAGTTTTGCGCTCGGCGAGGTGGTACCGATCCCAACATTACCAGTCGTATGGATGATCGTTGCGCTCACCAACGTCGCGCTGACGCTGTTGCTGCGCAGGTTCGGCAGATACGTCTCGCCGCTGGAAAGATAGCCCCAATCGGTGACCCCCGTGGTAAGGCTAACGAACCCATTGGCGTTCACTGTAACACTAACCGTCCCATTCGTTATGCGATCCGCTGCACCGCCGCCTAAAGTTCCCCAAAATGTTCCGTTGCAGAGTTGGAGAGAGCCCGCGTTATAGCGGATGGCACCTTGAATGCCCCCAGAGCAAGCGAGGCTACTGGTGCCCACCTGTATGGCGTCGGTGGCGGAGATGGTGCCCGCGACCTCCAGTTTAGCCGTTGGCGTGATGTTGCCGATACCCACATTGCCGTTATGCACGACCCGGAACAGTGGCACGCTGGAACTATTGGCCACGCTCAAAGCAATTCCAGAGTTATTATTGCCGGTATACTGTATTTGAACCGTAGCGAGGTTATCGACGGTGGCACCACCAAGAAGTACGCGACCGTTTCCAGAACCAACCGTTTGAATGGCAAGCGCTCCCGTTTCTGTACGCGCTGCGAAGTGACCGAAAACGTCCAGCCCCACGGTGGGAGTGATAGTGCCGATGCCCACCTTGCCGTCGGCTCCGACAAGCATGCGCGGACTACCAGCAGTAGAAATGGTGAGGCTCTGATTCTCACTGGCGATCGCGTTCGTTGTGCCGCTGACAATTCGGTCACCAACGGGGTTGCCACCGCCCGTCGTCCCGCTCGAAAGGCTCACCCATCCGGTGCCATTGCAGAATTGAACCGTATTGCTTGTGGTGTTGTAGCGGATAGAGCCCGAGACGCCGTTCGCACACGCGATGGTGTTCTGGCCCAGCTGAATGGCGTTGGTCGCCGAAATCGTTCCACTTACAGTCAGGGTCGCCGAAGGTTGCAACGTGCCGATGCCCACATTGCCGTTGGGCATGATGCGCATCCTTTCATAGACCGTTGCTCCTTGAGCCGTCTGGAAACGAATGCTGGTGTCCCTGGTCGAGGCATCGAATGCCTTCTCTGCATAGAACGATATTTGCGCCGCGCCGTAACTGTTGAACTCCGTTCCATCATAGCCGCCAGCAATGATGTTCCCGATAAGGTCATTCGCTTGAACCGCTGCCGGAGCCACCGGAGTACCGCGCGACTTCCGCAGCTCGAAGCGCGCCGCGTTAACGCCGTCACTGGCTTGTTTAAGCGTAAGAACGGTTTCGCCGCCGACGTCTTGGACAATTTCCATGCGTCCTGCTTGAGCGCTTGTTCCAACGCATACCTTGC
>CAYGNS010000557.1:0-2224 GCA_964351295.1 uncultured Gammaproteobacteria bacterium | reverse complement strand
ATATTCTAGATGCTTTTGTACCGCGAGGATGGTTTTTGGCCGTGACCCCGGGGACGCGCTTTGTGACAATCGCCGGAGCTATTGCGGCGGATGTGCATGGTAAAAACCACCATAGGGTTGGTTGCTTTAGTGAATGCATAGAGCAAATTGAGCTTATGGATCAACATGGGCAAGTGGTGACATGCTCACGCTTCGCCAACGCTGAGTTATTTCACGCCACGTGCGGCGGTCAAGGCTTAACGGGTCTGATCTTATCTGCACGCCTGCGGCTAATTAAAATTAGCTCCGCATGGTTACAACAAACAACATATAAAACCCGTAATCTGCAGGAGACATTTGCATGCTTCGAGCAAATTGCCAGCGCAGACTATTCAGTAGCGTGGATCGACTGCCTGGCACGCGGAGCCCAATTAGGGCGAGCGCACGTGACTACGGGCGCATTTTTGGAGGATGGGGACTTTAGTCACAAAGCACGCAAAATAAGCCCTTTGCGCTGTCCGTTTTATGTACCCGATGTTGTGCTCAATCAGTTTACGATGCGTTGTTTTAATAGTTTGTATTATCATCGCCAGCGAGCCCTGATCCGCCGATCAAAAGTACATTACGAGCCTTTCTTTTTTCCACTTGATGCGATTCTCGATTGGAATAAAGTTTATGGAAGGCGCGGGTTTATTCAGTATCAGTTTGTATTACCCTTAGAGCAGAGTGCTCAGGGTATGACGAAGATTTTGAGTGAGATTGCCAAGTCGGGCAAAGCGTCTTTCTTGGCGGTACTAAAACTGTATGGTGAGGCGAATCAAAATTACTTATCGTTTCCGCTCAGGGGTTATAGCTTAGCGTTAGACTTTAAATACGACGACAGACTAGAGCATCTACTACAACGTTTAGACACTCTCGTGGCTGAACACCAAGGGCGTCATTATTTGGCCAAAGACTCGCGCTTAAAGGCAAGCATTTTTGCACAGGGTTATCCCAACCTAGAGGCATTTCGAGCTTTCAGGCGAGAGCACAATTTGGACGCAACATTTATGTCAAATCAAGCGCAGCGCCTAAAGTTGTAATCGCATTAACCCGCTTGCAAAAATTACTTGACCAGGTCAGATGAACGAACAATCGCATAAGCCAATCCTAATACTCGGCGCAGGCAGTGATATCGCGCAGGCTCTCGCTATGCTATACGCCAAGAGCGGCTATTCTTTAGTGTTGGCAACGAAAACACCAGAAGCACTTGAGGCCTTCGCGCAAGATTTGCGTATCCGCCATGGCACTGTTGTCGAGCTTCAAAAACTTGATGTCAGTGACTTTAATACTCACCCAGCATTTATTAATAGCCTGCCGCCTGTTCTAGCAGGGGTAATTTGTGCCGTTGGCTACTTGGGTAATCAGCAAACGGCGCAATCAATATCAGAAGAATTGCGCAGCATTGCCGTAACAAACTATGTGGGCGTGGTCGCCTTGCTTGAACCGCTCGCGGCGCAGTTAGAGGCCCAACGCTCAGGATTCTTTGTGGTTATCGGTTCGGTTGCGGGCGACCGTGGGCGTCAAAGTAATTATCATTATGGTGCGGCTAAAGCGGCGCTGAGCACTTATTTAAGCGGGCTGCGAAACCGTCTGTTTCGCGTCAACGTTGCCGTTTTAGAAGTTCGACCTGGGTTTGTTGACACTAAAATGACAGCACATTTGAAACTGCCAAACGGGCTCACTGCGCAGCCGCGAGACGTCGCAGCGCGAGTATTCAAGGCGCAACAAAATAAAGCCGACATCATTTATGTGAAGCCGATCTGGCGTTTGATTATGTGGTTGATTCGAAGTATTCCAGAAGCTATTTTTAAACGATTGAACTTGTGAGCATGATTACGCGTCGCAGAAGTCTTAGCGCTCTCGATCAGGATGACAATAAGGCGGCGACCTTGGTGCTGTTTGATTTTGATGGCACCATCACTCGTAGGGACAGTATGTTCGACTTTATACGGTTCACCGTAGGTAATGCGGCTTTTGTTGTGGGAATAGCCAAGCTTAGCCTCGTGCTGTTTGCGTATCGCTTAGGGATAGCGCGAGACGCGAGATCCGCCAAACAGGCTCTATTACGACTTTTTTTTAACAACTGGAGCGCCCATGATTTTAATCAGGCTGGTGCATTCTACGCGCTCACTCGATTGCCAAAGATTGTCCGCGCCAACGCAGTTTCGCGTATTCGTGCTCATCAAAGGTTGGGGCATAAAGT
>CAYGNS010000556.1:0-2224 GCA_964351295.1 uncultured Gammaproteobacteria bacterium | reverse complement strand
GGTTAGTTCTTAAGAAGTAACACTCTTCTAAATAGATTCAGCGGGGCCTATGCTGATCATGCGGCGAATTTCGTCGGTTTGAAAACCAACCATGCTGGGACGTTTGGCGCCCGGTAAAACAGTTACATCATACAGTTCAGTTACTACACCAGACATACGCATCCAATGTGGTACTTCGCCCGTTTTTAGGTTGACCACAAACAAGCCACACCGCGCTTCGGCATCGTATTTTTTAAGATTGTCGTCTAGAGCTAAGCCTTGGAATGTTTGATTATCTCGTGGCAAAGAAGAGCCGATAATAGCGTAATCACCCATAAACGACAGGCCGCGCAGGTACCCAGGACAAAAACACACAGGCTCGAACCGGCCATGTTCAAGATCGACATAACCAAACTCGCCGCTACCGGCGTTGAGCACCCACAAACGGCCTTGGTGCCAACGCGGAGAATGTGGCATAGACAAGTTCTCGATCACAATGTCATTGCTTGCAACATCAATAATAATGCCGCCGTCTTTGCGGCGATCCCGCCAACCATCGGCCACATCGCTCTTACTTACGCAGCTAACATAGGCCGCCTTGCCGTCTTTCATAGCTAGACCATTAAGGTGGCAACGATCCTCGACAGCTAATTTAGAAATAAATGAGGGTTGCCAGCAAGGCGACATAGAATGAGTTTCGCTAACGCGCGCTAGACAACTCATTAACGTATTGGCAAAAATAACTCGACCATCAGCTTGTACGCCTATGTCATGGATATCGAGGTCGCCGGTAATATAGCCAACCTGCGGCACAAATACGCGGTCATATCCATTGGAGTCCTGGCCGGGTAATAGTGCGTTTTCAAAACGCCAGAGTTGGTACAAAGTGCTAACGTACAACGTTTGTCCGTTGGACCACATCCCCATGCAACGATTAAGGGTGCGCTCAAACACTGAGAGTTCTTGTTGTTCACTAACGCCCAACATGAATATCTTACCAGCCTGATAGGTGGTAAACGCGAGGCTGGCATTCTGTTGAGCGAGCCAAGCAACAAATTGGCGTGAGGTGAAGAGTTCGAATTTATTGTTGGACATACCCGTTTCAGCGCGATGAGGTGTACTTTGATTTGGGAGTTATCAAACTTGTTTGGAGTTTGATAGTCTGAGCTTGATAATCTATTGTTGCATTGCGTCTAATCCCACTATAGCAACAGATGTATTGGTTAACGTCGTTGATATTTCCGTCACGAGTTAGATGAACAGCTTAGATGAATAGCTTAGATGACTAGCAATGCCAAGCCATGAGATTGTAAACCAAATTGAACCAGATATAACTGTGCATTCACTACCCTACCCCACCAATCATTTGCTAACGAAGACACCAACTCTAAATAAAAACACGTTCTTTATGACCAACCACATTCACCGCTTCAAGACTATTTTTCTTACCCTCTTAATTGCCCTGAGCACTCAAGTTGACGCTTCAGAAGGATCAACAGAAATTAAAGTGACCTCGACCACAACGCATGGCGATTCGGTTCAAGTAGTCTCTCGCGCCAAGTATCGAGAAGGTCTGTATGGATTTTGGTTAGGTCAAAGCATTGGCAATTGGACAGGTCTTGTTACCGAAATGGATAAAATTGGTGGGCCTGGTGTTCATGGAGAATTCTACATGCGGGACGATTGGGGTAAGCCCGATCAAGCGAGCATATGGGGGCAAGGGCTGCCGAGCGAGTTGTCAAAGACTATAGACTTTGTTTTTGAAGATGAGGACGGTGTGTGGGGCTCAGACGATGACACCGATATTGAGTACATGTATCAATACCTCCTATATACGCAAAAAACCGCGATTTTAACCCCGCGACAGATCCGCGATGGTTGGTTAAAACATATCTACTCCGACCAGACAACGCCGTTTACGGCCGAAGGTAAGCCAGAAAATTACCTATGGGTGTCTAATCAACGCGCACATGACTTAATGGCGAACGACGGGTTGTTGCCGCCCGAGACAAGCCATCCGGACAATAACAAAGACTACGACATGATTGACGCACAACTTACCACTGAGATATTTGGTTTGTTTGCGCCCACGAGGCCTGATATCGCGCTAAAAATGGCGTACCTGCCTATTCGCACAACGGCTCGAGAACACGCCGCTTGGGCCGCCCAGTTTTATGTGGCAATGCACGCACTGGCTTCGTCAGTAGACAAGTCTCTGTCATTGAAGGCGCAGAGTAGCGGGATG
>CAYGNS010000555.1:0-2224 GCA_964351295.1 uncultured Gammaproteobacteria bacterium | reverse complement strand
GGTTGGGATTGTGGTGAACAATGCCATTGTGTTAATCGATGTACTTGATCAAAAGTTGCAGGCGGGCGATTCAATCGCCGATGCGGTGGATACCGCCTTGCTGCAACGCACTGCCCCGATTTTACTCACAACGGCTACGACGATTTTGGGCTTGCTGCCGCTGGCTTTCTCGTCTTCAACGCTGTGGCCGCCCATGGCATGGGCGATTATTTCCGGGTTGCTGTTGTCCACGATCCTAACGTTGGTTGCGATTCCCGCATTGTGTTTATTGCTGCTGGGTAAGCATCAAAACGAAATACCTGCGATTGAACGTGTGACACGGCCAAGCACTCGCCTGGCTACCTGGTTGATTCTGCCCGTACTGGTATTCACTGCTGCGGGGTTTATGGACGATCAGGTCGCACTGGCGCAACCAAGTGAGAGACAAGATCCTGTAAGTAACGGCTTGGAACTGACGTCCGAAGCGCAATTGGCAACCGAGTCGGAGTCGTATGTTATTGATCTTGATACTGTTTTGACTCGTGCGGCCCTGAATCTGCAAGTAGAAAACGCCGCATCACAAGCGCGGGCGGCTCAAGCTGACGCTAGCGCCATCCAACGCAGAGCTTGGGCGCCTTCGGTTACTCTAGGAGGTAATGTGACTCGACGTGACACCGTTTCGAACATCGACTTGCCGACGGGGGCGCTAGCCGTAGGAGAGCGAGACAGTCATGTTTATGAGCTAAAGATCACGCAACCACTTTTTCGTCCTGCCCAGCAGCTCTATCAGACACGCTCTGCAACTTTGACAGCGGATAGTAGCGAAGCACAAACGCTACGAGTTCGGGATGCCCAGATTAATCAAGCCGTGGCATTGTATGTAAATGCGTTATCGCTGCAGGAGGATATACGCGCGAACCAAGCCTTGGACACCGCCTTACAAGCACGATTCACGCGGATTCAACAACGTGTGAATGCGGGTAATGCCTTGCGTTCGGATGCATTGCAAATTGAGGTTGAGCTCAATCGCCTGTCTCAGAGACAGATTGTTCTAGAGTCTGATTTAGCCATTGTTGAACAGTATCTTGCTCGTGCACTTGATCTAAGCGACGCAGAAGGGGCTACTTTAGTTGGTCGCCCAATGGTGATTGAGTTCGAAGAACAGTGGCTAGAAGATTTGCCCTGGAGTGAAGCGAGTTCCCATGATGCGGTCTGTGAGTTGCGCGCTGACTGTCAGGCCCTGCAGTTGCAAATTCAAGCATTGGAAGCACAACGGCGCGGCATAGCGGCCGAGGCAGCGCCCAATATCAGTTTAAGCTACGCGGATACGCGCAGTGACGGACAGCTCTTTGTGCCCGAAGAAGATCAACGAGTGCTTTTAGAGTTTTCATGGTCTTTGTTCACTGGGGGTGCTCGTTCAAAGCAGCGCCTAGCCGTGGCAGAGCGAATTAGGGGGTTAAAACTTCAGCTGCGGGATTTAGAGCGCTTAATGAGCATTGAGCGGGACGATGTGGTCCTTGCACGTAAACAAGTGATGTCCGCCCTCGAAGTGGCACGGCAAAACGTGAACCTTGAAACCGAGCGCCTGCGAATACTTAGAACACGTTATGACAATGGCTTAATCACTCTAGATCAACTGTTAGATGGTGAGGCCGGCTTAATACGGGCCGAATCTGAAGTGAGCAAAGCCAGTTTTCAATTACTTGCTACTTGGGCAAATGATCGATTGGCGACAGGGCATGGTTTCACTTTGTAAGGCCAACATTTTTTTAAGGTTTTACCTAGACGACCGCGCTCGTTAACCTAGCACGGTCGGTCGCAAAGCAAGTTCGGGTAATGAACACTGATCCGATTGCTAGGATGCATTCGAAGGGTGGCACGAGTAATAACAGGATTAGATCAAACCCTTAGTCGGTGAAGTTTTAGCTAAAACATTGGGAGCTTAGATTGATTGCAGACAAGGATAGTCTTGCTACAGACGCGCGGTTGTCATCAAGTACACATGAAGACACAGCGGCCAAACTTCCTCGGCGTCATACTAATGCGTGCGTCGAGGAAATGCCGGAAGGTGTTGGTGCTGCCGTTAGCCTCGTCGACGCGGGTAGGCGACGTATTTCGCATTGGCCAGAGGCCGAGCGGCCCCGCGAAAAGCTGTGTTCGCAGGGTGCAGCGAGTTTGTCAGACGCTGAGTTGCTTGCGGTTTTTATCGGTAGCGGGGTTAAAGGGTTAACGGCCATTGATATAT
>CAYGNS010000554.1:0-2226 GCA_964351295.1 uncultured Gammaproteobacteria bacterium | reverse complement strand
AACCTGGCGCCATCGCCGCCGAGGTAACCAATGAACTGGTGCCCCAAATGATGCGTGCGAGCGAATCCTGGCCGGATGGAATCACCTTTGAAGTTGGTGGTGAGAGTCGCGAGTCAGACGATGCCGCGTCGTCTATCGCCGAGAAGCTGCCCATTGCGTTCATGTTGATTTTGCTGTTGTTAGTTTCGCAGTTCAATTCAATACGCAGCCCCATTATTATTCTGGTTACGATTCCACTCGGAATGATCGGGGTTACGCTTGGATTGTTGCTATTACGGTCTACCTTCGGATTTTTCACGATACTCGGCATCATCGCGTTATCGGGAATAATCATAAATAATGCGATTGTCTTGATCGACCGAATCAATATAGAGCGACGGCAGTTCGGCAAAGCCGCTCCAGTTGCAATCATTGATGCGTGCTGCCAAAGGTTGCGGCCCATTTTCTTGGCGAGTTGTACTACCGTACTCGGTATGCTGCCCTTGCTGTGGGGCGGAACCGCCATGTTTAGACCGATGGCGGTGAGTATCATTTTTGGCCTAGCATTTGCGACGCTGCTGACCCTGTTTGTAGTGCCCATTTTGTACTCGTTGCTGTACCGTGTGCATTATTCAGACGCGATCGAGAGCTGAAGGGCTATATTGACCAAGGGTAATGAGTGATATTCAGCTTTCGACCATGCCAAAACCTCATTAATGCCAACATTCCCATATTAAATTGCTTTAGCACTTTAGAACCCATAGCGCTCGCGTTAAAATAGCGCTCGAAATTAATAATCACCAAGTTCGGTGGAGACATAGTATGGCCAGAGGGATCAATAAGGTAATTATCGTGGGCAATTTGGGCAATGATCCCGAAGTACGTTACACGGCGAGCGGCGCAGCCGTTGCTACTTTGAGCATTGCTACTTCGGATTCATGGAAAGATAAGAACACAGGCGAACAGCAGGAGCGCACCGAGTGGCATCGAGTGGTAATGTTTAATCGCTTAGGTGAAATCGCGGGCGAGTATTTGCGTAAAGGCTCGCAAGTGTATATCGAAGGTAAATTACAAACGAACAAGTGGCAAGACAAAGAGGGGCAGGACCGTTATACCACCGAGATTATCGCCAACGAAATGCAAATGCTAGGTGGACGCGGCGGCGACGCAAGTGCCGGCAACTCCCCCATGCAGAACCGACCACAATCTAATCAGGGGTACTCCAATCAAGGGTCACCTCAAGCCGCTTCCGCGAATAGTCCGCACTATGAGAGGCAAGGTAGCGGTGGGGGTGGTCAGTCGGCGCCCATGAATGATTTTGATGATGATATTCCATTCTAATTTAGAAGCGTCGAACCCATTCACTAACTATAAGACTAGGCATTGTTGTTTGCGTTAGACGCTACTCCCTATTAGACCTGCTTGCTTACGAGATAGAAGTTAGATCGTTCGGCATTTAAATGCGACCGCTTCAGTGGTGTTGCAATATTGACAAACCTTATGACAAAACGCCTATTCTTTATTGCCATACTGGTGCTCTTCAATTACGCGGCCCTTGAAGGTATCGCTTATGCTTTCTATCTCGTTAAATACGGCGATTATAGTCCCACTAATTTAGCGTCCGAACGAGCCGACATTTTAGCATCAGCCGACAAGGGCCCCGCATTTGCCCCAGGTGGAACGGTACGCGATCAAGTCGTCGCTACCGAAATTACTCATCCCTATGTGGGTTATATTACGGAGGGTCGCAGCCGTAAACCCGATTGCGACGGAGACGGCTACGAGTGCTTTACGCGTTTGAGTACGGCGCTCGACGAGCCCGTGCCTAAGCGGGCAGACGGCAAATTTATCGTCGGCGTGTTTGGTGGGTCGGTGGCTGTGGGTACAATCAATGCGAGTTCCCCTGAAATTTATGCTCGCGCTTTATCATCTGCGCTTCCAAATATAGGCAACAAGACCGTTGAAGTAGTCGGCTTGGCTGCGGGCGGATACCGCCAACCACAGCAGCTATTGATGCTTAACTACATGTTATCGCGCGGTGCGGAATTCGATTTATTGATCAATCTCGATGGCTTTAACGAGATTGCCATTCCTTCGTCCGAGTACAAACGGTCGGGTTTACACCCTAGTTTTCCGCGCTCTTGGGAGTTTAGGATTGGGCGCGAAAATTCCCCTGAGTTTATGGATGTATATGCGCGTAAAAGTGCGCTCGATGCATCTTTACAAAAGGCGGCGCGATTTGCTAAC
>CAYGNS010000553.1:0-2228 GCA_964351295.1 uncultured Gammaproteobacteria bacterium | reverse complement strand
TTATAGCGATTAACCAAAGCGATACAATCCCATTGGCTGTATTGCGCCAACGCCGATTTTACGAAGTGAGGATTTTGCGACAGAAAATGCTTGGCGTTGATATTTAAGTTGGTGAAGTTGCAACGCCCACCGCCAGACATCAATATTTTTTTGCCCAATTTGTTTGAGCATTCAATGACTAAAACACGCTTGCCGCGTTCGCCCGCCGTGATAGCTGCCATCAAACCTGCGGCGCCCCCACCAAGCACAATCACATCAAACGCTTGCGCACCATCGGAACTAAGCATACACAATAAAACTCTACTGCCGACTCGCGGCCAAACTAAAACGGATTAAGCGTGTAGCCTTGTTGCTGCAATAGCGCATGAGCCGTCATGGCCGATAGTTCCATACTTACACCAGGTAAGAGTTCAGCCGCCGGAATATCAGCCATAGCCGCCGACTGACCACACAATTGAATACGCACACCGAGCTCTAGCAGTTGCTCCAACAAAGGTTGACTCGCATTGGCGTGATTAAAGCGTTGGGCATAGGCCGTTGCATTGAGCAACTCGGCACTGGCTTTTCCGTGTACAACTACCGCCACCTCAATCTGCTCTAAAGGCACGCCGGCTCGAACATGCATATTGATAAACCGTGCCACACTATTGAAGCTACGATTAACGCTACCAGGACTCGCGTCCGCTACATCAAACGCAACTTTAAAATGTTGCTCCGTGGCATTCTCAAGCGCGCCAGCAATTGCCGCGTTTTCGCCAAACTCCTGCAACACGGGACCTTTAGTGAAAGCGTCAGCGCCAGCCATACTCGAACAACTCATGCTCGCGGCAACCAAAGTCGCCAACACAACGGCGTAGCGGGTAATCATCATAAGCGTAAACCTCAGGGCTTTAATTGCGCTTGAATAAAACGACGTGTATCGCGCAACAACGACACGCGTGATGGCTCGTTTACATACATCATGTGTCCGCCTGTGTAGTATTTATAGTCGATTCGACTCGCCTCAATATCGTGACGGTTAAGCGTGTATTCGGCATCAAAAAATGGCGTAACAAGGTCGTACAAACCCGAAGCCACCAACACCCGCAAGCTAGGGTTTAGCCGTAATGCTGTAGACAAATCGTGCGCCGTATTCACATAACGCGGCTCCCAAGTTTGCCCAACAGGATTTAAGCTCCAATTCCAACTCTCGGACAAAGCGGGATCCGCCGGCGATAAATACAAACGGTCCCACTGCACTTTTAGGTCGCTATGCAAGTAGCTCATGAGCGCCGATTTAAACGCGGGCGAAATGGCGGTGCTGGCGGCATCACCAGCGAGATCAGCGCTCAGGTCATCTACTTCGTCGCTTACATAACGCGAATCGAGCAGTCCAACCACTTGCCCTTGCTCACGCAGTAACTCCTTGGCAAAGCGAAAGCCTTCAACGCGTAAATTGGCGCGCTCGATATACTGCTTAGATAATCCCGTAAAATACGCTAAGCGGTCGCGTACTTGCTCACGGCTTGCTTGATCTAACGTATTACCCTTGAACAATGCGGGTAACAATTCATCCACCGCGAATTTACGCGCATCGGCTAAAAACGCATCGCGATCGGCGGGCACTGGCGTTACCTTGTTGTGATACAAAGCCGTGGCGGCCATGGTGGGGATATACGTGATGTAGCTAATAATGTTGTCGCGAACATAAGGACTTGAGCCAGCGTAGTCGAGCGCTTGGGATACAAAAATTAAACCATTTAGACCCATTTCGAAGTCGTCTTGCAAGAGTCGCGCAACGGCCGCTGCACGTGTAGTGCCAAAACTCTCGCCCAATAAAAAACGCGGCGAATTCCAACGACCATTGGCGGTGCTCCAATCGCGGATAAATTCAGCCATGGACTGTGCATCTTCGGTTAAGCCCCAAAACTCTTTACCTTCGTGCTCGCCTAGCGCGCGGGAATAACCCGTTCCCACGGGGTCTATAAAGACCAGATCTGTTACATCCAATATAGAATCAACGGCCGACTCGATGGGGTAAGGCGCCGCGCCGGGATGCCCTGCATCGCTGGGCACCACCACGCGCTTGGGACCAAATGTACCCATGTGCAACCAAGTGGACGCAGAACCAGGGCCGCCGTTCCAAACAAAAGTAACTGGGCGCTGAGTACCTTCGGGGCTATTTTGCTGAATGTAGTCAAAGCTGAAAATGCTAGCTTTAGGCTCGCCTTCTAGCGTACGCAAATAGG
>CAYGNS010000552.1:0-2236 GCA_964351295.1 uncultured Gammaproteobacteria bacterium | reverse complement strand
CGGCGTGATTTGCGAGAAATGCGGTGTTGAAGTCACCTTGGCAAAAGTTAGACGTGAGCGCATGGCGCACATCGATCTGGCGTGTCCTGTTGCGCATATATGGTTTTTGAAATCATTGCCTTCACGTTTAGGCTTGATGCTTGATATGACGGTGCGCGAAATTGAACGCGTATTGTATTTTGAAGCGTATATCGTCATTGATCCAGGCATGACGCCGCTCGAAGCCAAAACGCTAATGACTGAAGAAGCGTACTTGGATGCGGTTGAACAGCACGGTGATGAATTTAAAGCCGGCATGGGTGCCGAAGCCATTAAGGAGCTGTTAGGCGCTGTAAGCATTGATAAAGAAGTGGTGCGTCTGCGCGAAGAACTAATAGCGACCACCTCTGAGACCAAAATCAAGAACATCACCAAGCGTTTGAAAGTGCTAGAGGCGTTTCAGTCGTCTGGCAATGATCCGCGTTGGATGATTATGGAAGTGCTACCCGTTCTGCCGCCGGATTTACGTCCGTTGGTTGCATTGGATGGTGGTCGTTTCGCTACTTCCGATTTAAACGATTTGTATCGCCGTGTTATTAACCGTAACAATCGCTTGCGTCGTTTGCTGGACCTTAATGCACCGGACATCATCGTGCGTAACGAAAAGCGCATGTTGCAAGAATCGGTTGATGCCTTGCTCGACAATGGTCGACGTGGCAAAGCCATTACCGGTGCTAACAAGCGTCAGCTTAAATCGCTGGCCGATATGATCAAAGGTAAGCAAGGGCGTTTCCGTCAAAATTTGTTAGGCAAACGGGTTGATTACTCTGGCCGTTCGGTAATTGTGGTTGGACCTACCCTCAAATTGCATCAGTGCGGTTTGCCTAAGAAGATGGGTCTTGAGTTGTTCAAGCCTTTTATCTTCAACAAATTAGAATTGCGTGGATTGGCGACGACCATCAAACAAGCGAAAAAACTTGTCGAGGCCGAAACGCCTGAGGTTTGGGATATTCTTGAAGAAGTTATTCGTGAACACCCAATTATGCTTAACCGCGCGCCAACGTTGCATCGCTTATGTATTCAAGCGTTTGAGCCAGTGCTGATCGAAGGTAAAGCCATTCAGTTGCATCCGCTTGTGTGTACGCCGTATAACGCCGACTTTGACGGCGACCAAATGGCTGTGCACGTGCCGTTGTCGCTAGAAGCGCAGCTCGAAGCGCGTACCTTGATGATGTCAACGAACAATATTTTATCGCCCGCCAACGGCGAGCCTATTATTGTGCCATCACAAGATATCGTTTTGGGTCTGTACTACATGACCCGCGAGATGATTAACGTACCAGGCGAAGGCAAGCAGTTCTACAATGTGGATGAAGTACGACGTGCGTTTGACGCTAAACAAGTGTCACTGCACGCCAAAGTACATGTGCGTATTCGTGAAGTGCCAATTGACGAAGAAACGGGTGCGAAAGGCGAACCAACGTTGACGAAGTATGAGACAACCGTTGGACGTGCTCTACTGTCAGCGATTCTTCCAGAGGGAATGCCGTTTTCTTCCATCAATCAAAAGATGAAGAAAAAGACCATCTCGCAAACGATCAATCTGTGTTATCGCCGAGTCGGTATGAAGGATACGGTCATTTTTGCTGACCAATTGATGTACACAGGCTTCCGTCATGCGGCGTTAGCGGGTATTTCTATTGGGGTTGATGACATGGTTGTGCCAGACGAAAAGCACGCGATTGTTGATCAAGCCGAATCCGAAGTGAAACATATCCAAGAACAGTACTCCTCTGGTTTATTAACCGAAGGCGAACGTTACAACAAGGTTGTGGATATTTGGACGCGCACTTCAGAAAATATTGCTAATAAAATGATGGACAACCTTGGCTTTGACGAAGTGGTTAATGCCCAAGGCGAAACGGTAGAACAAGAGTCTTTCAATTCGATCTACATGATGGCGGACTCAGGCGCGCGTGGTTCACATGCGCAGATTCGTCAGTTGTCCGGTATGCGTGGATTGATGGCGAAGCCCGATGGCTCGATTATCGAAACACCGATCACGGCTAACTTTCGTGAAGGCTTAAACGTGTCGCATTACTTTATTTCTACGCATGGTGCACGTAAAGGCCTAGCGGATACGGCGTTAAAAACAGCGAACTCTGGCTACTTAACCCGTCGCTTAGTCGACGTTTGTCAGGATCTAGTGGTAACCGAAGTAGATTGTGGCACCACAAGTGGCGTGAGCCGTAAAGCG
>CAYGNS010000551.1:0-2242 GCA_964351295.1 uncultured Gammaproteobacteria bacterium | reverse complement strand
CTAAAGAGTTATTAAGTGTACGCGACAGCCTCGCGCTTGCGGCTGCGCTAGAAATGGCAAGTGATGCAGACGATGTGGTAAAGAGCATGAAAGACGGGGTGGACATCACCCTAAAGCAATTAGACGCTGCGTTCGCTAAGTTTTCGGTACTCGAAATTGAAGCGAGTAAAGGGGCCGTTTTAGACCCAAACATTCATCAAGCCATGAGCATCGTTGCCGCGGACGGAGTTGCGTCGGGCTGCATTGTCGATGTCATTCAGGCGGGCTTTACCATGCACGAGCGGCTCCTGCGGCCGGCAATGGTGGTCGTCGCAAAATAGTTTTATACAAGCGTGGGAGCCTGAGTACTTCGATTAATCGATTATCGAAAGTTAGGATAAACGTGTTAGCCCTCCCACAAAATGAGTTAACAAAGCATTCTTTATTGAATTTGCTATTGAAATCAACACTACGAGCTCCATAAAAGAGCTGTACGAGTCGTACTGATACGACTTTAAATTCACATTATTGAGGTATTTACAAATGGGCAAAATTATTGGAATCGACTTAGGCACGACCAATTCATGCGTCGCAGTCATGGATGGTGGAAAGCCTCGCGTATTAGAAAACAGCGAAGGCGATCGCACAACCCCGTCGTACGTGGCGTTTGCTAAGGACGGTGAAGTGCTCGTTGGCCAGCCAGCTAAACGTCAGTCAGTGACCAATCCAGAAAACACTCTTTATGCGGTGAAGCGCTTGATCGGACGAAAGTTCGACGAAAAAGTAGTGCAGCACGATGTGGATTTAATGCCTTACAAGATTGTTAAAGCCAAGAATGGTGATGCTTGGGTGGAAGCGAATGGCAAACAAATGGCTCCGCCTGAAGTATCGGCGCGTGTACTGCAAAAAATGAAGGCAACCGCCGAAGAATTCTTGGGTGAAAAAGTCACTGAGGCGGTTATTACTGTTCCGGCTTATTTCAATGATGCGCAACGTCAAGCAACCAAAGACGCAGGTAAAATTGCAGGGTTGGACGTTAAACGTATTATTAATGAGCCTACCGCCGCTGCATTAGCTTATGGAATGGATCAGAAAAATGGCGACCGCAAGATTGTCGTTTACGATCTTGGTGGTGGTACGTTCGACGTATCAATTATTGAAATTGCCGACATTGATGGAGAGCATCAGTTTGAAGTTCTATCAACGAATGGTGACACTTTCTTGGGCGGTGAAGATTTTGATAACCGTGTGATTGAATACTTAGTTGCGGAGTTCAAGAAAGATCAAAACATCGACATTAAAGGCGATGCCTTGGCGATGCAACGACTTAAAGATGCGGCCGAAAAAGCCAAAATTGAACTTTCCTCAAGTTCTCAAACTGAGATCAACTTACCGTACATTACCGCTGACGCCACAGGGCCTAAGCACTTAGTGTTGAAACTGTCACGGGCCAAACTCGAGTCGCTTGTAGCGGAGCTGATTACCCGCACGATTGAACCGTGTAAAGTTGCGTTGAAAGACGCTGGTTTATCAAAGGCCGACATCGACGATGTGATTTTGGTGGGTGGTCAAACCCGTATGCCTAAAGTGCAAGCAACCGTGCAAGAGTTCTTCGGGAAAGAGGCTCGTCGCGATGTTAATCCTGACGAAGCAGTAGCTCTGGGAGCCGCTATTCAAGGTGGCGTGCTCGGTGGCGATGTTAAAGACGTTCTATTGTTAGACGTAACTCCGCTTACGTTGGGTATTGAAACAATGGGCGGTGTACGTACGCCATTGATTGAGAAAAATACCACCATTCCAACGAATGCCAGCCAAACGTTCTCAACGGCCGAAGATAATCAAGGCGCCGTGACTATTCACGTGCTGCAGGGCGAACGCGAAATGGCTGCCGGCAATAAGTCGCTAGGCCGCTTTGATCTGTCGGATATTCCTCCTGCGCCGCGTGGTACGCCGCAAATTGAAGTAACGTTTGATATTGATGCAAACGGTATCATGCATGTTTCGGCTAAAGACAAGGCGACAGGAAAGGAAAATAAAATCGTCATTAAGTCGAGCTCAGGTCTGAGCGAAGAAGAGATTGAAGCGATGATTGCGGATGCTGAGGCGCATGCAGAAGAGGATGCTAAGGCGAAAGCCTTGGTTGAGGCACGCAACCAAGCCGAATCAATGGTCAATGGCATTCAAAAAACCATGAAGGATGCTGGCGATAAGCTCGAAGAGACTGAAAAGACAGCGATTGAAGCCGCCATCGCAGACGTTGAAG
>CAYGNS010000550.1:0-2245 GCA_964351295.1 uncultured Gammaproteobacteria bacterium | reverse complement strand
GGTTCAGGTTTTCAAACTAAAGGGTTAGACCGCGCCATTTTAGCTCTTTCTGCACTGCCTTTAGAGATCCAGCAAAAGACCAAATTGTTTGTGGTTGGGCAAGACAAAACCGAGCAGTTTGTACGCATCGCAAAACGCGCTGATGTAGCCGACCGAGTGTACTTTTTAGGGGGCCGCACCGATGTGCCAGCCTTAATGAAGGCGGGTGATATGTTGCTGCATCCCGCGTACGCCGAAACTACGGGTGGCGTATTGCTCGAAGCCATAGTCTCGGGCCTGCCCGTACTCGCCACACCTGTATGTGGCTATGCGCCGCACATCAAAATGGCTGAAGCCGGCATTGTTTTGCGTAAGCGGTTTTCGCAAGAAGAGCTTAATGAAAAATTTTTGGAGATGTTGCTGTCTGACGAAAAAGAGCAATGGCGCGAGAACGGTCTTAAATACGGCCAAGACCCCAGTTTGTATGTAATGCCGCAGCGTGCGGTTGACTACATTGAGCAAACCTGCGCCCAAAAAGCTCTGTATTTAAGTGCGGATCGCCGCACCGAGCACGACGAGTCTTTGTACATTCATAACGAACTGCGCCAAGGCCTGAAAGGCAAAGACAGCTTTTGGGACATCATGAATATTGAAGGGAATGTTTATCGCGAAGCGTTAGGCCGACGCACCTTGCGCTTTACCCGCGGCAATAAAGACTATTTTCTTAAAGCCCACACCGGGGTGGGTTGGGGCGAAATTCTTAAAAACATTACCTATCTGCGCGCGCCTGTAGTCGGCGCATTAAACGAATGGCATGGCGTGCATCGGCTCAAAGACTTAGAGATCGATACCATGACCGTGGCCGCCTATGGTATTCGCGGTCGCAACCCTGCCACCAAAAATTCGTTTATTGTGACCGAGGCCCTGCCCACGGAAACAAGCTTAGAAGACTATTGCGGTTCGTGGAAAACACAGCCGCCGCGTACGCTTAAAGAAATTCGCCTAAAACGCTGGATTCTAAATAAAGTGGTAGAGACTGCGCGCGTGATTCACGAAAACGGCGCTAACCATCGCGACTTTTACTTGTGCCACTTTTTATTAGACGCGCACTTTAATTCTCGCGACCAAGTAAGCTCGCTCAGCAAACTGTACTTAATTGACTTGCATCGTATTCAACTGCGCCGCAAAACACCTGAGCGCTGGGCGGTTAAAGACATCGCCGGCCTGTATTATTCGAGTAAAGATATTGGCTTAACCAAGCGCGACCTCTTACGCTTTATGCGGTTATATCGCGGCAAGCCATTGCGCGAAATTCTAGAAACCGAGGCTAACTTTTGGAACAAAGTTGAATCGCGTGGTAACCGCGTAGACGAATCAGAAAAACGTAAAGCGCGCGAAAAGGCCTCCGCCAAAGCTCTGATTGCTTCGCTCAACCCCGCCGAGCTCACCGTGCATCGCGGTAAAGCCGCGAGCAGCGCTAAGCGTAAACAAGCCAAGTCGGACAGCAAAGCGGTAACGCAGGACACGCCCGCAAAGGTAGACCGGGTAGACCGCGTGGTGGGTAAGTAGACTGCGCGCGCGTTAAAATAGAGCGCGGTGCCAGAACTAAAATCACGCTATGGCGCAAACAACACTCGAGTATTTAATTTACCGCACAACTCGGCAACTATGCCGCGACTTTGTGGGTCGCTTTTCCGTTGGCCATAAACCCCAAAACTAAATGCCAATACCTGACTGGTTAACCGAGCACTATGCATCACACCGCAGCTATCGCAGCCACAGTGCATGGAGCAGCGCCCGCATGCCGCGCGGCATAGACGACATTGCCGAATTACTACTGCAAATCGATTCCACCGACATCGTACTCAAGCACGATAAAACCACCACGGTAACGGTAGTGGCACTCGCCACACAGCCCGACCAACCCATTGTATTGAAGCGCTATAACGCCAAAGGCCTCTGGCATCGCATTTCGCGATCGGTACGCGAATCACGCGCACAGCGCTGTTGGCGCATGAGCTTCGCGTTTGCCAAAGCCGGCATAGTCGTCGCGCCGCCGTTTATGATGCACGAAACCCAATTCTGCGGACTCAACGGCAACGCCTTCTTCGCCAGCCAAAAGCTTGGCGGGCAAGAACTACTGGCGGCCCTACCAAAGCTCGAGCGCGTGGAACAAGACCGCGTCGTCGCAACCGTACAACAATTATTCAATGCCTTAGCCGAACACAAGCTAAGCCACGGCGACATGAAAGCCACCAACCTATTA
>CAYGNS010000549.1:0-2247 GCA_964351295.1 uncultured Gammaproteobacteria bacterium | reverse complement strand
GTGTTTATTCGCGGCGCTGTGCGCAATACCGGCGCGTTTGAATTTTCGCAAGGGTTAACGGTGAGCAAAGCCCTGGCGTTGGCGGGAGGAGCGACCGCCTCGGCCAAATTTGAAGGGGTAAAAATTGAACGCAATGGTGAAGTGCAAATTGAAGGTCTGAGCATTGACAGTCAGTATGCTGTGGAGCCTGGGGATGTGATTTCGGTAGACGGTGAGTTTGGTCAAGCAGATAGCGGCGAGGCTTATATCTATTTGCATGGTGAAGTTAATCAGCCAGGTGAGTATCGGTTTCGGTCTGGGCTCACAGTGGAAAAAGCGGTAGTTTTAGCAGGGGGCTTCTCTCTGCGTGCTTCTAAACGAAAAATCTCTATTACACGTTACGCGACCAACCAAGAACAGCCCGAAGAAATTAAACGCGCTGAACTGTATATGCCCATTGAGCCAGGCGATGTGATTGATGTGGGTGCGAGTTGGTTTTGATGATTAGTAATATACTTGGCCCAGTCAATGAATAGGAATTCGGAGCAATGAACGACACGCACCATGTCAATCCAGAGCGCTTGGTAAAGGACTTTCTGGCGCCAAATGCATCGGCCACTAGCGATTCAAGCGAATCGTTAACGCACATTATGGCGTTGGCTCTCGCGTTATTGAAGGAACATCGCGTCTTGATCGTATTGCTCACGTTGCTCGGTGCGGTACTGGGCGTGCTAAAAGCCCTGTCCGAGCCCAATGTTTATCAGGCCAGTTTAACCATGGCAGTGGAACCGAGTTCGGTGCGCAATAGTGCGCCCTCTATATTTGATCCCTATGCGTCGCGCTTTTATCAGACCCAGTACGAGCTGCTAAAGAGTCGCTCGGTTGCACGTCGTGTGGTGGACGATTTGAATTTGGCGACTCGCGCTGACGTCGCAACAATGTTAGTCATTCCCACCTTGAGCGACCAACTGATTGAGCAAGCCAAAGCGATTTTGGGGATAGATACAAGTAAACCCGTTACGCAGAGCAACGACGCCAATTTAAACCTTACTGAAGCCGAACTTGAAGGGCGCAAGGCGTGGCTGACAAATGTTGTGCAGGGTGGCGTGAGTGTGAGTGGGGGGGAAAAGACCCATCTTGTTCAGGTTAATTTTAATTCCACTAATCCAGCGTTTGCGGCCGAAGTCGCGAACGCCTTGGTAACTGCGTATATCGAACAGGGCATGGACTCGCAAGCCGACCGCAGTCAACAAACAACGCGTTGGTTGTCTCAGCGTATAGACGATCTTAAAATTGCCCTAGATAACTCCCAACAGGCACTCCAAGCCTTTTTGATTGCTGAGGATATGCTTGCGTCTACGCAAAGCAATCAAATTACCACCAGTGAGCTGCAAACTTTAAATACTGAGTACAATAGCGCCTTGTCCACACGCGATGAGCTTGCTAAGCGTTACGGTGCGCGACACCCTCGCATGACCGAAGCCAACGCCGATGTGGCGGCAGCGAAGGCGCGTTTAGATCGTAAATCCGTTGAGATTGCGAGTTCGCGAGTAAAAGCCGCTGAGCTGGATCGGTTGGAGCGAGACGTGGTGCGTAATCAAGAGCTCTATGACGCGTTTTTGACTAAATTTCGCGAAGCTGATTTATCGGCGACAGGCGACCGTTTGGCTAGCGCAAGAATAGTTGATCCCGCATTGCCTCCCGGTTACCCAATTTACCCGCAAAAGCGACGCATTGTCATGCTTTGGACGTTTGGCGGTTTGTTGCTCGGAATTGGTTTCGCCTTTATGCGAGAACAGCTCGACACCACGTTTAAGGGGGCGCGACAGCTCGAGGAAAAAGTCGGTTTACCGATACTTGGCGTCATACAAACGATGAGCACAGACGCGGAGCAGGTCGAGACGTTTTATTTGGACAATAAGCGCTCGGTGTTTTCTGAAGCGGTAAATCACATTCGCACTGGAGTTATGTACTCCAATGTCGACAATCCCCCCAAAGTTCTTTTGGTTACTTCGTCCGTACAGAGTGAGGGTAAAACGACTTTAGCGTCTAACTTGGCTTTGGCTTACGCTCAGCTCGGGCCAACCCTGTTGATTGACGCTGATTTACGCCGTCCACGTATCAAGCACATACTTAAATCGGAAACCAAGTTTGGACTGGTTGATTACGTTGCGGGTACGGCTCAAATTAAGGATTGCGTGGAGCAAAATGCACGAGAGCACAATGTCTATGTATTGAATTCCGGCACCACACCGCCCAATCCGTTAG
>CAYGNS010000548.1:0-2249 GCA_964351295.1 uncultured Gammaproteobacteria bacterium | reverse complement strand
TCGCGGACAATCTAGTTTGTTTGCCGAGCGCCGTTAGCGTTCAACAAATATCTGTTAGGGAGACAAACTATGGCCACCATCTTAGAAACCGCACGCGAGATTCCCGTGATCCATCAAACCGAGGTGCTGGTGGTTGGCAGCGGCCCTGCGGGGCTCGCGGCAGCATTGGCGTCTGCGCGCATGGGCGTAAAAACCACGCTACTTGAGCGATACGGGTGTTTTGGCGGCAACATCACTCAAGTGGGTGTTGAGGGCTTCGCATGGTATCGGCATGCGCAGACGGTCGATAGCGAGGGCATTGGTATTGAGTTTGAAGAACGCGCTAAAAGCATGCACGCGGCCGTACCAGAGCCTCAATCGATGAGTCATGCAATTGATGGTGAGGCCTTTAAATACGTTGCGGATGTGCTTGTACAAGAAGCCGGTGTAATACCCATGCTGCACCGCATGATGGTGGCCCCGATTGTCGAAGGGGATGTGCTCAAGGGCATTATTGTAGAAAGTAAGTCGGGCCGCGAAGCGATCCTCGCTGACCGCATCATAGATGCCACCGGCGACGCCGATGTGGCCTTTCGCTCAGGCGCGAGCACCTATAAAGCCGAACGCGAGAAACTAATGGCCGCATCGGTTATGTTTTCGATGACGGGCGTTGATAAAACGCGTTTTCTTGAGCACGTTAAGTCCGATCCCCAAACCTACGCCGATTGGGCCGGCGGCGAGTGGACCATCGAGACCACCGGTAAAGAAGATAAAATGTTTTCGCCGTTCTTAAAAAAGCCTTTTGATAAAGCGATTGAGGCCGGTTTAATACCCGCCAACTTGAACACGATTAACGGCACTTGGGGGGCAATTTACGATCAAGGTGATTTAACCTATCTAAATTTGGTGCACCTAGCCGAAATTGACGGCACCAATGCGGACGACCTCACGCGTGGCGAAATGGAAGGCCGCCGCCAAGCAATGCTCGCAATTGAAGCTCTGCAGCGTTACAACCCGGGCTGCGAAACGGCCAAGCTGCGTAACTTTGGTATGACTTTAGGCATTCGCGATACACGTAAAATTAACGCGCGCTACAACATGCGAGCCGTGGATGTGCGTGAGCAAGGGCGATTCGAAGACAGTATTGGTATCTTCCCTGAGTTTATCGATGGCTACGGTATTTTGATCCTGCCAACCACGGGACGTTATTTTCATGTGCCCTATCGAGCGATGTTGCCGCAAGGCGTTAAACACTTGATCGTAGCCGGACGCAGCATCGGAGGCGACACTGACTCGCACGCCGCCGTGCGCAATATGATGTGCTGCGCCGTGAGCGGCCAAGGCGCCGGTGTAGCTGCCGCGCTGGCGGTAAAAAACCAAGTAGATTTCGATGCCGTTAACATCAGCGAACTGCAACGCGCCCTCGTTGCACAAGGTGCGCGTATTCATTAGATAAGCGATGTTGATGGATAGGGGGCTGAGCGCTAAACCAGCGCTGCTGCCCGCCCCCTAGTCGGTTCTAACGTTACTCGCTTAGTTGCCGTGCGCGATCACGCAGCACAAACTTTTGCAGTTTGCCCGTTGACGTTCTCGGCAGTGCTTGAAAAACAATTTTGCGCGGCACTTTAAAGCCAGCCAAAGACTCCTTACACCAAGCGATAAGGTCAGCCTCGCTCACCTCGGCGTCGGGATTTAGCTCAACAAACGCACACGGCGTTTCGCCCCACTTATCGTGCGGCATCGCCACCACCGCAACGACCGCCACCGCGGGATGTCGGTACAGCGCTTCTTCTACCTCAATGGAGGAAATATTCTCCCCGCCCGATACAATAATATCCTTAGAACGGTCTTTGAGTTGCAGGTAGCCATCGGGGTGCATCACCCCTAAATCACCCGAATGAAACCACCCTCCTGCAAAGGCTTTTTGCGTGGCCTGAGGATTACGGAAGTAGCCTTTCATCACTACATTTCCGCGAAACATAACCTCACCCAACGTAACACCATCGCGCGGCACGGGTTCAAGCGTCTCGGGATCGAGCACGTCTAATTGCTCAAGTGGCAGGTAGCGCACACCTTGGCGGGCTTTAAGCGTGGCCTGTGCATCGAGCGACAAGTTGGACCACTCTTGGTGCCAGTCGTTAACCACCGCAGGACCGTAGGTTTCGGTTAAACCATACAGATGCGTAACCGCGAAGCCCGCGGCTTGCATCGCGGCCAGTAATTTTTCTGGGGGTGGCGCCGCCGCGGTGAAGAATTGCACAGTTTGTGGC
>CAYGNS010000547.1:0-2252 GCA_964351295.1 uncultured Gammaproteobacteria bacterium | reverse complement strand
CCCAGCCTCACCCACCACGAATACCCATCCCTTTGGCGCCACAGGCAGCGCTGAGCTCGGGCGGCGTTTGCTCTAAGGCTTGCTTGATTGTTTGCACAATGGCTTCCAAAGGATCACTAATCGCCGCGTAAATCTCTTTACTGCTTAAAGTAACCGCACGCGATAGACCTTCAGCAATGTCACGGCCCTTAACTTCCATTTCGCGTTCTTCGGACTTATCCCATGCGGTGGCAATGGCTTTCTTAACACGTTCGGCACTGGCCTCACCAATCAATAAACCATGGTTACGTCGAACATGGTTAATAATGGCTTCGTCAAAGGTATCGCCTGCGACTCTTAATGAAGTGCTGTAGACCATCCCACCTAAGGACATAACCCCTACTTCAGTGGTGCCCCCGCCAATATCTAATACCATTGAACCCGTGGGTTCGGCCACGGGTAAATTAGCCCCAATCGCAACCGCCATTGGCTCTTCAATTAAGAACACTTCGCGCGCACCGGCACCATAGGCCGACTCTTTAATTGCGCGTCGCTCAACTTGAGTTGAGCCGCAAGGCACACAAATGATGATGCGTGGGCTACCCTGAAAAAACCGATTTTCCTGCACCTTTTTAATGAAGTACTTCAACATCTTTTCGGTGACATTGAAGTCGGCGATCACGCCGTCTTTCATGGGTCGAATGGCTTTAATCGAGCCCGGTGTCCTACCCAGCATCTTTTTGGCTTCAGCGCCGACCGCAAGCACGCTTTTATTCGTCATACCTCCGCCCGGAACATGACGAATTGCCACGACCGAAGGTTCGTTTAATATGATGCCTTTATCCTTTACGTAAATGAGTGTGTTTGCAGTGCCAAGATCAATAGCGAGATCATTGGAAAATAGTCCGAGAATGCTTCTGAACATTGCTTTATTCTTTTAATGGTTATGCCCAAGAAACACTAGGCGGTAAAGGGAGAATTAACTGCATGGTTGTTTACCGAAGTTCGAAAAAAAAACGAATTTGCTGAATTTCAAAACTAACAAACGACGATTGGCGTCAATAAGAACCCGCTTAGGACGCCCGAAGTCTTCTAACCTGCGTGGCCGAGATTGTACATGGATACTAGACGGTTCGCCATGTTACTACGCCTTTGAACATGGTAATTTCGTGGCAATATCAGCCCTTAAGGCGCTTTTATCCCAAAGATCATACTCTTGCCCTATGGCGATCTAACGCTTTCGCGTAGAATTGTGGGAATAACCAAAACGCACCCCTATATAAACGACTTACACGTATCGATTTTAGTCGCGCTACGCTGCGCTTATACTCGCACGCAGGCATTCAGCACGCATATGAGTTGCTCCGAATCGATTGCTTGCCACTGAGTGCACTAACCGGTTCTGTATAGTTACAAGTGCTGCATGCAGCGATGTCGCATTTTTTAGAATTTTTTAGCCCTAATCTATTTCCACCTAACCATCTTACACATCATGTCTCTCGATCATTCTACCGTCGCTCATATCGCCGCATTAGCGAAACTGCAAATTGATGAGGCAGACTTACCAATGGTCGCCGCTGAGCTTAGCAAGGTTCTAGACTTAGTTGCCCAGATGGATGCAGCAGACACGGACGGCATTGAACCCATGACGCACCCCTTTGATGCCACGCTGCGTTTACGCGAAGACCGCGTAACAGAGACAGACAATCGCACTAAATTGCAGAGCATCGCACCGGATACCGAACAAGGTCTATTTTTGGTTCCTCGCGTTATTGAGTAGACTGGCGCGCAATTAAAAAGCGCTCAATTGTCTAAACAATGACGCGCCTTGTTCTCGCCCCCAGCGCCTACATTGTAACAATTTGATTTCCTTCATCAGAGATATACCGTGTCCTTTTCCAATTCGCAAAACATTACCCTGCAAGATTTGCTCGCACAGTTGCAACAAGGCTCTGTGTCGAGTGTTGAACTCACGCACGAGTATTTGCAACGCCTAAGTGCCTCAACGCTAAACGCTTTCATTAGCGTCAATGCGGATGCTGCGCTGCAGAGCGCCTCGCAACAAGACGCGGCGCGCGCGAAAGGTTCTGCCAAGTCATTGCTCGGCTTACCCATCGCCCATAAAGATATTTTTTGCATTGATGGTTGGCGCACTACCTGCGGCTCCAAGATGCTCGAAAATTTTATTGCGCCCTATACCGCCACCGTCGTTGCTAAGCTCGATAGCGCGGGCACCGTAACGCTCGGCAAAACCAATATGGACGAATTTGCAA
>CAYGNS010000546.1:0-2253 GCA_964351295.1 uncultured Gammaproteobacteria bacterium | reverse complement strand
ATTTTGGTGACGGCTGCCGAGCCCAATTGCATTCTATTGGTTTCGCCATCCTGTGTAACCCAAACGGCTTGAGCCACAGTTTGGTCATCACGTACAGCGTTAGAGTCAAACGCTTGTTCAAGCGCTAGTCGTACCGAACCTGCGGTAAATTGCGGATCTATTTGTGCTTGTACGCGCTCTTCAAGCTCTATAAAAGCATCTAGGTCGCTTTGCTCGGTGATATTGGGCGCGTACTGATTAACAAACGCGGCAATGGAAAAAAGCTGAGTGTGCTCCGCATACTTTTTCAGCAGCGCTTTATTTTCAAATGCAAACCAAAAGAGTGCTCTAAAGAGTACGAAGTCGGCCGACAACGAGCTGTTGATTTGCCATTCAGGGTCGATTGTTCTAAAAATCCGTTGGCCACCTTTAACACTGACTAAGATATTAAAGGGCAGTAGATCATAGGCGGTTTGATTGAACTGCTCGGGGCCTTGCGCTTGCTGCGCGCGCAGCCATTCGTAGTACGTTTCGACCAGGCGGATAAAGGCTTGTTCATCAAAATCAATAATGGCATCGAGCCAATCGTTGACCAAGAGCGCGCCTTTCTGGAACGGTTGCTCGCTCACATCTTGGGTCACGAGTTCTGATTTGCTCGTGATTGCAGGATGTTTTCGTTGCTTGTGAACGAACTGCGCAGCCCGCGCTCGTACAGTGTTGGTTCGCCATTCGGGCTTGCGTCCGGTGCCTGCGTAGTGGCTAAAGTCATTATCGTAAATGGCCCGAGTAACTTGGGCATGTGCGCCTATTACAAATAAATAACGACTCGCAAAATTAATGAGAGGCTGCTTGTTTAAAAACAACTGTCGGTACACCAAGTACTCACACAAGTCGTCTCGATTCAAGGAATTGATTCGATAAAAATGGTTAAGTGGATCTACCGCTGACGTCAGATAGTCCTCTGAAAACAAATTGGCATAATGATTGCCTTGGGAATAGGTGCCATGCACATCCACATGGGCGAAGCCCAGATCGAGCACTAACTTACGAAACTGCCAGAGCGTGACCGCGCCACTGTCATTACGCTGCGTAGGGTGGCGATAAAGATCTACGAAATCGGGGCCCCTCGGGTTTAAATTACCCTCTGGTGAGAACAGATAACTCAAACGATTTTGGTTTTGCGCATTGACTATCAACACGCCGCGCGCACTTAAAGCGGGCCGTAATCGCGCCAAGAGCTGCATCAGTTCTTGTTCATTAAGATCGTGGTTATCTAAACAACCCAGCACAATAAGGTCGTAATGAGCGGTGGGAAAAACCAATTTAGGTAAGTCTTCAAGAATGACTCGAACATTAGGTTTATCCACGCAGCGGCGGACCGTCAGTCGAGCTAAGTCTTGATCGACTTTAACGGCTTCAACACTGGCCACGTGGTCAGCTAAATAATGTGCGGTAGTGCCGAAATCTTCAGATAAATCAAGAACATGCTGAACATTGTTCAAGTTCAATGTTTGCAAGAAATTAAAGGGCGCAGACGCGAGCGCGGTGCGCGCCGTGGCACCTATTAGATGGGTCTCAAGGTCGGGGCCAAAAGGAGATTTATCTTGCGCACGATCAAAGACATCAGACACCGTCACCAAAATCTGATTGGCATATTTCGAGTCTCTAAAAATCTGTCTTTGGTTCTTGTAGTAACCCTTTATTTCTGACAGTTGCGGATTGCTTTCAAGCAATTTAAACATAAGGAGTCTCTATGTAACTTTGATCGCGGCGCAGAGCGTAGGCTTTGCACGCTCGACATCACTAGTTCTTGTACCTCAGCGAACAAAGCCGACCTATGTCACCGAGGAATTAAGGGCGAGAATATAGCATGCCATGCGCCATTCGGGGGCGGTTTTGCCAATACAGCAAACGTTGCAATGAACGCTCTAACGGCCTAAGTAGGGCATCTTTATGGCGTCTTAATAGGTAATAAACGACGCCATCATGGAGAGTTGATCGATGTTAGGGTACAAGCGCCTAGTGACTGGCCTTTTTGGGCATGTAGAGATCGGTAATGGTGCCTTCTTGAATTTCGGCTGCCATCGCGATCGATTCAGACAGCGTCGGATGCGGGTGAATAGTCAGTGCAATATCGCTCACATCGGCGCCCATTTCGATCGCTAGCGCAATTTCAGAAATGAGATCGCCCGCCTGAGTACCCACGATTCCACCGCCGAGTATTCGCTCGGTTTTGGGATCGACTAATAATTTAGTTTTGCCCTCAGTACGGTC
>CAYGNS010000545.1:0-2265 GCA_964351295.1 uncultured Gammaproteobacteria bacterium | reverse complement strand
CTCTAGTGCTTGATTCCACCCAGCCATGGCCATCTCTCTTGCCACCTGCTCTGTGAATGCCACCGACGCATCATCACCGTAAGTCATGCCCAACATCGTCACCGTAGACCCTAGTCCCAAAAAGCCCATTCCATGGCGGCGTTTGCGCTCAATTTCTTGGCGCTGCCCTGCAAGCGGCAAGCCATTCACTTCCACCACATTGTCGAGCATGCGAGTGAACACCGACACCACTTCGCGATACTTCTCCCAATCAAATTCAGCTTCAGTCGAAAATGGATTGAGCACAAATTTAGTGAGATTTACTGAGCCGAGCAAACAACTGCCGTAAGGTGGCAACGGTTGCTCGCCGCAAGGGTTTGTTGCACGAATGTTCTCGTCAAACCAGTTGTTATTTTTGGTGTTAACCTCATCGATCAAAATAAAACCAGGCTCGGCGAAATCATAAGTAGACGCCATAATCAGATCCCACAAGCGCGTAGCTGGAATCGTGTTATAGATTTTGCACGCAGTTAAACCTTCTTCGTTGCGAATATAGCCTTCTTCAACTGGAAATCGGCGCCACAGAATGTCTTTCGCTTTAAATACATCTAAGCCATCTGTTTTAGCTTCCTTTTCGGTAATCGGGAAGGATAAGTGCCATGGATCATTATTCCGAACCGCCTCGATAAACTCCGAAGTGATCAACAACGACAAGTTGAACTGTCGCAATCGGCCATCCTCGCGTTTCGCTCGAATAAACTCCAAGACATCGGGGTGGCTCACATCAAAAGTGGCCATTTGAGCGCCTCTGCGCCCCCCGGCTGACGACACGGTGAAGCACATTTTGTCGAATATATCCATAAACGACAAAGGCCCAGAGGTATACGCTCCAGCCCCCGAAACATAGGCACCTTTGGGCCGTAAGGTCGAAAACTCATAACCGATTCCGCAGCCCGCTTTAAGCGTCATACCGGCTTCGTGGTTCTTGTTTAGAATATCGTCCATGGAGTCGGTAATGGTCCCAGACACCGTGCAATTAATCGTGGACGTAGCTGGCTTGTAGGCTTGCGCGCCCGCATTAGAAATGATCCGGCCCGCAGGTAAGGCGCCATGATCCAGCGCCCACACAAATCGCTTATACCAATGTGCCTGCAACGCTGCGGTTTTTTCTACAGCCGACAGGGCGGATGCTACACGCTCGATAGTGTCTTGCGTTGTTTCATCAACGGCATTGCCCGCTTTGTCTTTTAAACGATACTTTTTGTCCCAGATGTCAGCTGAGGTCGTTTGTAACGCCATTCTTTGCAGCTTCTTCTCGCCGCCGCGTCCCGAATCGAGTAACACTGCGGAGGTTTCGGTCACTGTACTGGTTGGGGATTTGGTGGTCTTGTTAACGGCTTTAGCCATCTCGTTTCCTCTTCTGGTAATTCTGTCTTTTTTAATTGGATGCCCCCAGCGGACGCGGCGCGTCACCCTGAAGTGCGTGTTGTTTGTTTTGTCTAAATGTGCTCTTAAAACATATTGGCGGTCTTAAACGAGAACAGTAAAAGCGCATAGCTTGTTCGCGGGCTTCGCCAACCGTTTTAATTTAGTTATGCATCTTCTTAAACACGGGACATAAGGCGATGCTCGCCGTCCGTGTTGATGGTGCTAATTTGTTTGCTTTGAATCGAAGCGTTTAACACACTCGCCCGCAACCTTTAACGCCGTAGCCCGTGAAATGCACTGGCTCGATCTTTACTCACTACTTTTTTAGCGCCCGCTTGCCCCCTGCTTCTTAAACACCGATGTAATGTTGTTCAGTATTAGCCGTTAGGAACGAGTCCGCTTCAGTCAAATTATAAATGTCTAATAGAAACAGTGACATCAAGCATTAACGGCAGCACCAAGAAGACACATAAGCGATGCAAAACACTATATGTAGTGGTTTGATTTACGCAGAACCCTAAGATAATGTGTAAAGGATTTTCACGCAAGTGGTTCGAGCAGCTAATTCTTTATTTTTTTAAATTAGTCGAATAAATTTTTGTGTTTAGTCCAAAAAACGGCTTTGGTCTCATTTAGTGATAGACTCAAACCTCGCAAATATTTCCGCTCGCCACTACACTTTAGCATTTGCCATGACCGTGTTAGCCCTTTCGCAGCGTAACCACAGAACGGATAACTCCCAAGCCACGATGAAGCAAATCTCGGGTTTTCCCCACACAACAAACCGGCATGACACAACCGCCATGCGCGTAATAGGGCTGTTGTTCGCGCTAATTCTGCAATTGTGTTTACCCAACA
>CAYGNS010000544.1:0-2274 GCA_964351295.1 uncultured Gammaproteobacteria bacterium | reverse complement strand
ACGGTGAATTGATTGTAATTAAACAACGTGGCCAGCAAAGGCACCGCCAAAATAATTAAAGCAAACGTGGCTGGTACGGCAATCACCACCACCCAGCGCAGCGCCCAATCGAGCATATTGCTAAAGCTCTCGGCGCTGCCAGAGGTATGCTGGCGCGCTAAATTGGGCAATACAACGGTCGCCAATGCAATGCCAAACACCCCAACAGGAAACTCCATCAAGCGGTCTGAGTAATACAGCCAAGTAACGCTGCCCGTTACTAAAAACGAGGCTAGAAAAGTATTAACCAGCAAGTTAATTTGCGCCACCGAGACACTGAATACGGCCGGACCCATAAGCCACGCCACGCGCATGACCGCGGTGTTACGCAGATTAAGGCTGGGCATCACCAGAAAACCCTCGGCCCGCAGCGACGGCAGCTGCATCAATAATTGCAACACACCCGCAATCATCACCCCAATCGCCAACGCTTTGGAGGCAGGCTCAACCAAAGGCAACAACTGCCACATAGCCAGAATCAAACAAACATTGAGCATTACAGGCGTAACGGCCGGTACCGCGAAGCGATTAACTGAATTGAGCACGCCGGCCGACATCGCAACTAAGGAAATGCAGAACAGATACGGGAACATAATCTGCAGTGCGCCCACGGTTGCCGCAAACTTAAAGGGATCATCCACAAACCCAGGTGCCAGCAGTGCAACAAGCGGTTCGGCAAACACGACGCCTAAGACCGACAAACCCAGAGTCACCAAGCTCAATAAACCGAAACTGGCCGCCACAAACTCGCGAGCTTCAACCGTATTGCGCTCGTTCAATTCTGAGAAAACCGGCACAAACGCCTGCGAAAAAGCCCCTTCTGCGAATATGCGTCGAAGAAAATTCGGAATCCTGAATGCCACAAAAAAGGCATCGGCGAGAGCCGAGGACCCAAGTACATTGGCCATGATGATGTCGCGAACCAAGCCCGAAATGCGCGACACTAACGTCATCAAACTAACGACGGCGGTGGATTTTAAGAGTTTGGAAGACAATGGTGGTTTCGGAAGTTAAAGTTGCAGGAAAATAGGATACGGTCCGTTGCATCCATCACGCTGAATAATAACGAAGACTAGCACTCTTAGCAGGCTTTTCGCATATTGCTGGGCCGCCCACGCCGCCAAGTTCTAGGGCGGCCGCGAGCGATACACTACTTAATTCTGAGCTTGGACCGCTAGAACGCTCAAAAGCGGCAAAAAAGCCAATCGTTGCCTATATTTACTTGACTTCAATTTACAAAATCTGCATATTTCGCGTTCGATTTTTTGAGGGCTAAAAAAGTGGCAAATTCTCCACAAGCGCGCAAGCGCGCAAAACAAAATTCTGTTCGACGATTGCAAAACCACTCACAGCGTTCGGCTGTGCGTACTGCAATTAAGAAACTTGAAGCGGCAATTACTACGGGCGACCAAACGGCGGCGCAAGAAGCGTACAAAGTGTCTGCGTCTAAAATTGACAAAGCAACCATCAAGGGTCTGCACCATAAGAACCGTGCTGGACGCTTGAAAAGCCGTTTGAACAAACGCGTTAAAGAGATGTCTGCATCGGCTTAGATTAAACATCGGCGGTCAGGCCTTGCGTATCGGCAAGGCCACTTATTGACCCGCGATCTAGCCAGACCCGTTTAAAAAAAGACCCAGTTGGGTCTTTTTTTTGTGTTTATTGGTTGAGCGTACGTGACATTATTAAACTGATGGGCACATCGCTATAAACTTTTATCACGTACGGTAAAAAAGTTCAGTATCAAAACACCACAAGGTGATCGCGGTGTACCACTTCGGTATCGGCCAAATCGCCGAGTAGATCGCGCACGGCCGCGCTCGAAAGACCTTTGATCTTAGTGGCTGCCAGCGAATCGTAATTGCTCAAGCCTCGCCCAATTTCACGTCCCTCTGGGTCGCAGAGAGACACGAGCGAACCGCGTTCGAAGTCGCCTTCAACCGCAGTGATACCCACCGGCAATAGGCTACGACCCGACTCACTGACTACTTGAACGGCACCCGCATCGAGCACATATTTGCCCGTAATTCTCATCTGATTAGCCATCCATTGCTTTTTAGATGAAACACGCTCGCTCGGTATTAAGAAAGTACCGATGTCTTCGCCGCTAACGAGGCGGATAAGCACATTCGGTAGCCGCCCACTCGCGATCACGGTCGCGCCCCCAGAAAGTGCCGCCACATTCGCGGCCTGTAACATGGTGACCATACAACCTCGCCCCCACCGTCAGCCGCA
>CAYGNS010000543.1:0-2274 GCA_964351295.1 uncultured Gammaproteobacteria bacterium | reverse complement strand
TCTCTAGCCTGCCAAGGCTGGGGGCGGGTTGATCTGATGCTTGACGCACAGGGTAAGCCATTGCTACTTGAAGTGAACACCGTACCCGGCATGACTGATCATAGTCTGGTGCCCATGGCTGCGAAGCAAGTTGGCTTGTCGTTCGAACAGTTGTGCGTGCAAATTTTGGCAAGTACGTTATCCGTGCGAACACCGCAGGAGGTTCCGCGTGGATGATCGGCTGCTAGCCCAACAAGATCAAGCCATGCTCACCTTGCGTAAGCAAAAGGTGTCGCGGTTAATGATGCTGTTGGTAGCGCTATTGTTATCGGCGCTGAGCATAGCTTTGCTGTTGGCCGATCAAATGCTGCGCCCAGATGCCTTTGTGATTGATCAACTTAAACTCAAAGGTCGCTTCGTGCACCTGCAAGCTACAGCGGTTGAAGAAACGGTGTTGCGGCATAAAACCGGCAACTTTTTTTCTGTGAACCTGGATGAAATTCAATATCAGATTGAACAGATGCGCTGGGTTGATTCAGCCGAGGTTCGTCGAGAGTGGCCTAACACTCTGACTGTAACGGTCGTTGAACATAAACCGGTTATGCGCATGAACGACAATGCGTGGGTCAATATTCGTGGGCAAGTGGTGGATTTGCCAGAGTATGTGAGTCAAACGCCGGTTATTAAGCTCAATGGTGAGGCACAACACGCTAAAAGTATGATGATTCGCGCTTTGCAATGGTCAAAGCGATTCTCGGATTATGGTTTGCTCTTACGCGAAGTGACTTTAAGCAAGAGCGGAGCGTGGTCTTTGCGCTTGCGGTACAAGGATGAGCCCGCCGTTGCAGCCGCACAGGAGCTGAGCGCTGGCGCAGATGAATTTACCTTACTGCTGGGTTATGACGCCTTAGACGAACGGCTCGCGCGGTTTGAGCAGCTCTTCGATCGACGCTTCAGATTTAGCCAAGAGCGCTTGTTACGAGCTGATGCGCGCTACCCAGATGGAATAGCCGTTAAAACAAAATCACTCGTAGGGAATTTAAATGGTGCCAGCTCTTCGCTGGTGCAGATGCATTGGATTGAGTCGGCCGAGAAAAAGTCGGTTCGCTTGTTCGACCTCTTAGCCGTTAATTTATTTGCTCGCGTACGCGGCGCAGCGTCAACCTGATGGGATTAGACCATGAGTAAAAAAGACGAAAATCGATTAATTGTAGGCTTGGATATTGGCACGTCCAAGGTGCTCGCCATAGTGGGCGAAGTGAACGAAAACAATGAGGTCGAGATTATTGGGTATGGCCATCACCCCGCGACTGGGATGCGCAAAGGCGTGGTTGCGAATATCGAGGAAACGGTACATGCGATTCAACGCGCCATTGAAGAAGCTGAGCTTATGGCTGGTTGCCATATTTACTCAGTGTATGCGGGCATAGCGGGGGCGCACATCAATAGCTTTAACTCGCATGGCGTTGTGGCAGTGCGTGATGGCGAAGTAGATGAGAACGATGTAGAGCGCGTTATTGAATCGGCCAAAGCAGTCGCTATTCCCAATGATCAGTCAATTCTGCATGTGCTGCCGCAAGAATTTATTATCGACGGACAAGAAGGTATTCGTCACCCAATCGGCATGAACGGCATTCGTTTAGAAGCCAACTTGCATATGGTGACGGCTTCGGTCAGTGCTGAAAAAAATATCGAAAAATGTATTCGTCGCTGCGGGCTTGAAGTGGACGACATTATTCTTGAACAACTCGCCTCTTGCGAATCGGTGCTCACGGCCGATGAAAAAGAGCTGGGCGTGTGCTTAGTGGATATTGGTGGTGGCACTACTGACATTGCGGTGTACGCCGAAGGTGCGGTGCGACACACTGCGGTGATCCCAGTGGCCGGTGACCAAATTACTAACGACATCGCTATTGCCTTGCGCACGCCAACGGCATCGGCCGAGGAATTAAAAAAGCGCTATGGGTGCGCGTTGCGTCAATTAGCGCCATCCGAAGAGAGTATCGAAGTGAAAACCGTTGGCGATCGTCCGCCACGTAAATTGTCAAAACAAACCCTTGCCGAAGTGATTGAACCACGCGTTGAAGAACTCTTTGAACTTATCAAAGCCGATCTGCGCCGTAATGGTTACGAACATTTGATTCGATCGGGTGTGGTGCTGACAGGCGGAAGTTCAAAAATTCAGGGAATGATCGAGTTAGCCGAAGAGATTTTTCATCTTCCGGTGCGTCTCGGTACGCCCAAATATCTTGGCGGCTTAAGTGAGGTTGTCAAGAATCCAATTTACTCCACAGG
>CAYGNS010000542.1:0-2274 GCA_964351295.1 uncultured Gammaproteobacteria bacterium | reverse complement strand
TCGGCTCGCCGGGGTTTTAGATATTCCGGGTGATATCAAAGATCGCGCTGTTCTTAAATTGACTATTCGGTCGTTCGACAATTGATTTAACCGCTTCGGATATTTGCTCATTTTGCCCCTGCGCATAAAAGGTTTCAAAGTCGAGTTCGTTGTTGCGAAACGCTGCAAAGAATTGATATGGACCGTTTGATGCGAGTTCTTTGGAAAAGTTGTTTGCAAATGTATTTCTGGGAGCTTGCCCCAAAAAAGTAAAAGACAGCGCAACTACACTAGCCCATATGGCGAAATGAGCGGCTCTGGCGCCAAGTGACATAGGCGCTTTTAGACCGCGCGTTATGCGTCGCCTGAAGACTAGAAAGAGCACGGTAGTAACAAGAAACAGGCCAGCAAAGACAATGAATACTGGGTAAGACTCGTAGATGTTATTGGTCACTTCGTGTCGATAAATGAGATAGTCCACGGCGATAAAATTAAAGCGTGTACTAAACTCATTCCAATAGACCACTTCAGCGACAAGTGAGAATGCTAGTGACAGCAATAAGCCATAAAAGACAGTGAGACTAAGATAACGAGCGACTCGATTACTAAAGAAGTGTTTAGGCGAGAGCAACAGCAATAGTGCAAGTGCTAAGCCTATGTAAAATACGAAAGAGAGATCATAAATAATGCCCAGTATGAAGATTGAAGTGAGCTCGACGAGTCCGATATCGGCGCCTTGCTGAGTCGCAAGAACAGCGAAAACTACTCTCACGCCAGCATAAGAAATTAAACTAATGAGTAAGTAGGCATACAGGATGGAAAAGCGATTATTGAAAAATCTTTGCATTGTTTTATGAGTTACGTGACTCGAAGGTTTGAAAAGTAATCTTTACGGAACAAAGTATGTTTATGGAAATTTCTTCTATGTCGTTTTCTGGAACGAGGAAACCAGTATTCATGTAGTTCACGATTTCATAGGTAGCGGACAGCGATTCTCGGAGTGCTCAGACTAACCACTTTTTCGTGAGCCAAGAGACGTCCCGAGCTGGGCGACTGGTGAAGACAATTAGATCGAATATGAAAAGATCACCGTGCACTGGACCGTAGCCATCAATAAAGCGAACGTTTCTGAGCTGTTCAGCCGACAGAACAATGTTGCTTTCTCCTAGGGCTCTCGGTTTTCGCAACCTAATCCGATAGTAACGGTGTCATTTGGTATCCCATTCACCAAAAGCATATAGTTCGCAATACAGCGATGAGAAACTTAGATTCAGACTAGCACCTGAAACTTAAAGCAACCTTAAGACAACGCCGATAGGCAGCGCATCTTGTGTTGTCAGGAGTATCACGCTTTGCACGTGGTCGGTGATCTGAATCATCAGAGCGTAAAACAAGTTTGAAAAGGCCCGCGGCCGGCGCTGATGCGCTGGATTACCCTACCTTTATAAAGAAAGAGACGGGTGCTTTGACGCAAGACCACGCCTAGCGCTGCGATGTAATAGATTTGCAAAAAATGAGCTAAGGATTACGCTCGCCCCCAAAGCAAAAAAAAAGCTACAACTAATTAGTTTGCTTCTAGGGTAGGAATGACCCACGCATCGTTCTGGTGATCAATGGTGCCACCCATAATGTCGACTACCACACGATCTATTATTTCGATGCCGTGGTCGGCCATATTGGCAAACGTATCGATTCCGTTATTGGGGAAGTTTCCCCGTGTTCGGTGAATGTTAAATTTACTCGCAAACTTTCGATCAAACGCTTTTTCGACTCCCGACTTACCCTCCATAAAGCCCAACAGACCACCCCAAGTGGCCGCAGGGTTGTCTGAGTCCCAGCCGCTTAAGGCAGCAATTTTTATGGTTTCAACAATGTCGCCTTCGCCATAGAGTAAGCTCACAATACTGGCGGCAAAGTTGATGCCCGAAGCAAAACAGCCATTGCAATACAAATCTCTAGACGTGATGTCATAACCGTCTTCTTGATTGACTTGATATCGTTGATACAGCGCATCTCTGGCGCTTTCCCATGTGTCGCCTGCTTGATACCTTTGTTGCACAAAATCAAACATCTTGGCCGTATACGAGTCGTTCGGTAGACGCTTGCGCGCCCCGTCAGCCATCCAGTTAATTTGCTCTTTCATTGACAGAGACTTGTCTACTGACGAAGCCAGTGCGTGCATTGCCACATAAAACTCGGCGGCCCAAGCGGCGTTTTCTCGAGCCGTTGTCCGAATAGCCAGGTACGCCATTTTTAGCGCCATATAATTCATCGAGGGCGCAACCAAACCAAATA
>CAYGNS010000541.1:0-2276 GCA_964351295.1 uncultured Gammaproteobacteria bacterium | reverse complement strand
TCTCGGCGCTTTTGGCTTCGGAATATTTATCGTAATCTTCCATCACATTAATCCTAGTTTAAGTTTCCATCCCAGCGTTAAGAGGGACTTTAACGGGAGCTTCAATTTTTTCTAATCGATACCCATGCCGATAGATCGAGGTGAGTTGCCATGAAGGCTGCTCATCAATGGCGAGTTTACCGCGTAAGCGACTCATGTGCGTGTCTACTGTACGCGTATTCAACGCAGAACTCGTCGCCCATACCATCTCGAGCATGTGTCCACGCGAAACGACCCGCCCCAGATTGCGAAAGAGAAACAGCGCCAAATCAAACTCCTTCTGTGTCATTTCAACCACTTGATTGTTCAGTCGTAACTCGTGCTTAGCCACATCGATCGTATACGGCGGAAAATCGAGTAACTCAGTGGAGGCTGCAGTCTGATCGTGAGAACGCCGCGCCAAAGCCCGCACTCGCGCAAGCGTTTCAGCCTCGCGTAACGGTTTGATCATATAATCGTCTGCACCATTTTCGAGCGCGGTGACGATATCATCCTCGGCGTGACGTTGCGTTACAAACACAACTGGAAGCGTGGAATTAAAATGATTGCGAATAGTCTGCAAAATTTCGATGCCATTGCCATCGGGCACCATCCAATCGAGCATCACAATATCAAAACTTTCTTGACCAAAAGCTTTTAAGAAAGCGCTGCCGCTCGCTACAATATGGCAGTGATGTCCGTCGCCTTGTAACCAAGCCCGCAAAAGCAACGCTTGATCTGGGTCGTCCTCTAAAATCAAAACTCGCATGGTTGTAATCCGCCTGCTCAACGTATAATTGTGCTCTAAATAGACGCGCAACTACCCCATTGCGCTGAGATCCACTCACGACCCCATCATTAAGACTGTAAAGAAATGTTAGAGTATGTTAACAAAAAAGCAAACCATTACCTTTGAAACAGTTAAATCGCGGTTTATTTGCCACATTGTTTAACAATATTTACTATTCAAAGCCTTATTCTGACTTAGAGTACTGACTAGGTCCAAACTTTAGCAAGTGTCGAGGCACGATAAACGAAATGAATATACTGCAAGAAATACTCAAAGCTCAGGGTGGCGACGTTGTAAAGCAGCTCGGACAGCAAGTGGGGCTAGATCAAGCGCAAGTTGAAAAGGCGCTCAGTAATCTCATTCCAGCGATTGCTGGCGGGGTTAAAAAGAGTGCTCAGTCGCAAAGTTCGATCGAAGCGCTACTGAAAAAATTACAAGAACACCAAGATATAGGCACTGCCATTGAGCGGCCCGATGTTCTAGCGAAGCGAGACAGTACCCTGGCGGGCAACGAGATACTAGGCGAGATATTTGGCAGTAAAGAGGTGAGCCGTACGGTCGCTGCCCACACGGCTGAAAAAACCGGACTAGACCTCACCGCACTCAAAAAAATGCTGCCTTTGATTGCGGGGCTCGTGATGTCTTCACTCAATCAAAAAAGCCAGGCAAACTCGGGTGGGTTAGGCGACTTACTCGGCAGTCTCGCGGGTGGTTCGCAGTCTGCACCGTCGCGCGGTGGACTCGGCAGCCTGCTCGGCACACTACTCGGTGGCCGCGCGCAGCTAGATAACCGTGCGCAACGCACTCAATCGAATCAAGGCCTGGAGTCTCTCTTAGATTTTGATGGTGATGGTAACGTGGCTGACGACATGCTTGACCTTGTCAAAAAATTGCTCTAACTGCATCGGGCACCCTCGCATCTATCTCCTGCAAATTGCGCAGAGTATTGCCAATCGAACAAACAACCCATAATCCTTAATTAAATGACTGACAAGCATCATCTTCTGATTGGCGGTAATGGCCAACAAACCATATTAATGGATGCCGCCATGGCTAATCGACACGGTATGGTATCGGGTGCGACTGGTACGGGCAAAACCGTCACCTTGCAAATTTTGGCAGAAAACTTTTCTCAAATTGGCGTGCCAGTATTTCTCGCGGATGTAAAAGGAGACGTTTCAGGGCTAGGCAAAGCCGCTAAACCGCACCCAAAAATTGATGAACGCATAGCCACAATAGGCATAGAAAACTACTCCATGACACCGTCACCAGTGGTGTTCTGGGATATTTTCAAGAAAAATGGACACCCGCTGCGCACCACCATTAGCGAGCTCGGTCCCTTACTCTTAGCAAATCTATTAAATCTCAACGACACTCAAACGGGCATTTTGTATTCCTGTTTTAAGCTCGCAGATGATGAAGGCATGCTGTTGCTCGACTTAAAAGATCTACGCGCTATGCTTATGTG
>CAYGNS010000540.1:0-2281 GCA_964351295.1 uncultured Gammaproteobacteria bacterium | reverse complement strand
GTCCACGGGCTCACCGGCCGCCCCCGCGCCCTGTGCATCGGGCAGTGTGCAGGACGTAAAGCCACCCCCGCTGCGAAATGGAACCCCAAGTCGACGCGCCAAAGCGGCACCAATATTCATAACCTGCGCGGCTTCAGGAGAGCCAAACGTTGGCGCGCCCGATTGCATGCTCATGGAGCTAACGAAATTACCGTAGATCATCGGTGCGCCAGGGCGTATCAATTGAATAAGCGCCATCGCTGACAACGCCTCGGCCAAGCTTTGCGCCGCCACTCCAGCCGCAGACACGGGTGACATAGCGCCCGAAATAATAAACGGCGACACCATGCAGGCTTGATTGTTCCGCGCGTAAACTTTCAATGAGCCGAGCATGGTGGCATCAAAGGTCATAGGCGAGTTGGCATTTATAAGGTTTACCAACACACAATTTTGATCCACAAACTCATCACCAAACACAATCTTGGCCATGTTCACCGAGTCTTGTGCGCGCTCGGCCGCCGTGACCGAGCCCATAAACGCTTTGTCAGAATACTTGATATGTGAGTACACCATATCAAAGTGGCGTTTATTCACTGGCAGATCAACCGGCTCGCAGACAGTGCCACCAGAGTGATGCAAATTAACTGACATATACGCCAGCTTTACAAAATTACGAAAGTCCTCGATGTTGGCATAGCGTCGGCCTTCATCCATGTTGTAAATAAATGGCGAGCCATAAGCCGGCACCAACACCATATTATTGCCACCAATCTCGACACTTTTGGCCGGATTACGGGCATGCTGAGTAAATTGTGCAGGTGCGGTTTTTTGAATAATCTCACGGCACATTCCACGTGGAAACTTAACCAGATCGCCTTCTACTTTGGCGCCCGCCTGCTGAAAATAGTCGCGTGCTTCGGCGTCTTCGCCGTACACAATACCAATTTCTTCCAATATGGTTTCAGCATTGTGTTCAATGATGCTGAGTTGATCAGCATTGAGCATTTCAAAATAGGGTAGCTGACGCTTTATGTAAGGTGGCGCCACTGCAAACTCGGTAGCGTCGGCACTGACGCCGCGGCGTCGATTTTCTCGTCGTTCTCTTGCCATAATATTCCTCTCTGGTGGTCCTTGGTTGGATCCTAATTTTGACTATGTACGTCTGCGTCGATTACGTTGGTTCTGTTGGCCCATGGTGGGCGAAACAGAAAATTTCATGCCATCTACAAAATATTCTTGAAATTTTGGTTCGTTGGCGGATTCTATTTTTTTAATTCGTTTTACTTCATCGCGGATATGTTGGCGCTCAGCAATGTCGAGCAATGCCTTGGTCGCCCCCACGCCGGCCGCGTTTCCAACTGACCGAATTTGGTGTTTTTGTGCTCCAGGTATTAAATCAAGTTCGGCAACATAATCTGGGTCTAAATGCGCCCCGAAAGCGCCCGCCAGCAGCACTGAATCGAACTCAGTACAGTCTAAATAGTCCATTAGTAACTGCACGCCAGCAAATAGGGCTGCTTTCGCCAACTGTATCGAGCGCACATCAATCTGCTCTATATAGATTGAGTAATCGCCCTGCTCTACCAGCAAAAAGCGCACTGTATTGTCGCGCATGCTAAACAACTCAGGGGCTCGGGACTGCACAAATAGTCCCCCTTTATCAATTAGACCGACTTGTGCTAGACACACCATCACTTCGATGATGCCTGACCCACAAATACCAATGGCGCGATGATCCGCAGCAATAAATGCGGGATGGTCTGACCATTCTTCTACACCAATAATTTTGTAGCGTACTGCTAGTGTTTCTGGATCAATGCGCACTCGCTCAATAGCGCCGTGCGATGCCCGCACCCCTGCACTAATCTCGGCACCTTCAAAAGCTGGCCCCGTGGGCGAAGAAGTTGCGTACACCTGACCGTCTTTGGATAAAACAATTTCGGCATTCGTGCCAATATCCACCAACAGTGTGGTTTGCGACTGCATCGTGTCGATTTCACTTAAATAAGCCGCAGCCGTATCCGCGCCTACATGCCCAGCAATGAGCGGCAAAAACGCCATTCTTGTACTTGGATGCAAATCGAGATTTAAGTCAGCGGCATCAACCTGTAACCAATCTCGCGTCGCCACTGTAAACGGCGCTTGCCCTAGCGAAACGGGCGATAAGCCAAAGAATAGATGGTGCATTATGGGGTTACCCACAAGCACTACTTCAAGCAAACGGTCTTTGTTTACTTTAAGATCCTGACACGCAGCAAGCAGCATCGCGGTCAGCTTTTCATGCACGGCCGCGGTCATATTG
>CAYGNS010000539.1:0-2293 GCA_964351295.1 uncultured Gammaproteobacteria bacterium | reverse complement strand
ATCTCTACTCTCGTTCAACAGTAGCCTCAAATGCGCAGTTTCTTGCTTCACAGCGTTCGGAGTTTTGCCGTCAGCTTCTCTTTCAATAATTCCACCTGGTGGGTCTTGCGTCTCAGCATTAATTCCCATCATTTCTAGCGCTTTCGTATTGTAGGCACCTAAATGTCCTGATTGCTGCATAACAACAACGGGAAGTTCAGTTGAAACTGCATCTAAGTCGTGACGGTTCGGATGCCGTCTTTCTTTAAGCTGAGAGTCATCATAGTTAAAACCTATGACTACCTTGTAGTCCTTGGCAATGGATGAGTGCTGAATAAAGTCACGAAGCTGATCTTGTAAATCTGCAATAGTATTAACAGGACCGTCAGGAGCGGGGAGTAAATTTGCAACAAGCGATTGTGTGCCAACGCCAGCAAAATGACTGTGCGCATCTATAAAACCAGGAACCAAAGTTTTACCTTTTAAATCCACAACTTTGGTTTTTGGCCCCTTGCGCTTTTTAATATCTTTGTTGCTACCAACACTTTGGATTAAACCATCCTTGGAAGCGACCGCTTCAGCGGTAGGGTTATCATCATCAATGGTAACGACGCTGCCATTGATATAAATAGTGTCAGCGTAATCGTGTTCTCTTGCGCTACATGATGATAAAGCTACTATTAAGACAAAAAATACAGTTATTTTAATCATTTGGATTCTCTCGCAGGCTATCTCTAACGGCTAACGCCTTTGCCAGTGGCGCGTTGAAAACACTCCGCAAAACTTCACTTAGAATGTCAGCTAATTAATTGGGGGAATTACGCTGATTGTAACGCCCTGCTAAGCGGCGCGCACTTATGCGCGTCCTTGTTCGAGCGCCTTGTTAGGCTTGCTCATTCATGGTCAGCACTATCTTTCCATGGACTTCCGCCCTCTCTATAAGTTCATGAGCAAGTTTCGCTTCGCTCAATGACATACGTTTTGCGATGACCGGCTTAATTGTACCTTGCGACAGAAGATCGAAGAGTACTGCCAGATCCTCTGAGAACCAATCAGGGCGTTCCTTTCTCAATGATTGAATCGAGTAGAATGCCGTCGATTTACCGTTTGGCAAGATATTCCACAGTTTCAATCTCATGAAATCGAGGGCGATGTTCCCGCCTCTTCCCATCACTGCATTGTAAAAACCATACCCGACCAGGGTGCCGCCTTTCCTGAGAACACGGAATGATTTCCTGAAGTTCTCTCCACCGATTGGATCAAAAATGGCATGAACGCCGCCATGCTTTTGATTAAGAATACGTTCGCTCCAGTTTTCGCTTCTATAGTCAATGGGGATGGCGCCAAGCTCCGATACAAGATCATGCTTGACTTTGGAAGCTGTTCCAAACATCTCCAAGCCTAATGCTTTGCCAAGCTGGATCATGGCCGTACCAACAGCACCGCCCGCTCCATGAATCAGAATGCACTGTCCTTCTTTAACTTTGGCCGTTCGATAAAGCATCTGATAGGCAGTAACGTAAGATAGAATGAGACTAACAGCTTCCACTGGGTCAAGACCCTCGGGCACAAGCGTCAATCTGCGTGCCGGCAAACAAATATATTCTGAGTACGCACCGATAACGGTAAGATCGGCGACCAACTGGCCTGCCTTTAAGCTGGTGACACCTTCGCCTACGCTGTCTATGATGCCAACCATGTCATATCCTAGAGAAAAGGGCGGCTTCTCTCTTACGTCAGGGTACTTCCCTTCTCGGATCATAACGTCGGTGAAAGCGGCACTAGTAGCCAGCACTCTGATCCGTACTTCGCCTGGCTTAGGCTCAGGTAAAAATTGTTCTTCGACCAGTTTAAGAACGTTTGGCCCGCCGAATTCGGAAACGACTACCTTTTTATAGCCCATAGTGCTTAATCCTTCTCTGCCTAACGCCGCCCTTGTTAAGGAAATAAAGCGAGACTCTTTTGAAGGTATTGGCAAACCAGAGCCTCTCAAACATGTCCTGTCTGGTTATTGGTCTAGACGCGTTAACGTTGAGCATTGAATTGTTTATAAAGTTCACGATGACCCTTTATTTATCGCTCAAGTACGCTACCACTATTAGTGCATAACGCCCACAAAACGGGCGTGCGCATTCTGCGCTTTCGAATGAACGAAGTGAATGTAAGTTTTTGTTCTTGCTAGCTGCCGCTCGAAGGAGCAGCCAGCGCACTCGCCAGTGCATAGACGTACGCCTCGACAGTAGCACAGTCCTGAACACGCACCGATACCAGAACTCGAACATAACCATCCCCCTCGAACTTGTCTAGGCGCGCC
>CAYGNS010000538.1:0-2297 GCA_964351295.1 uncultured Gammaproteobacteria bacterium | reverse complement strand
CGCCTGCGGATAGCGCTTGATTATCGATTGGGCGCGCGGGTGCTCTGCGGCAGCCTGCTCAAGATAGATAGTTTGAATCATGTGTTTAAAATTTAGGCGCGAGGGGCGCAACAAGCTGATGCAACCAGTCTATAGCCGCCCTTGCACTACGATGCCCATCCAGTGTTTGCTGCAACTCGTTGTCCCAGTGTCCCGCGAGCTGAACTTTGTAAACTAATTCGTTCACAATACGCTGCTGGCTATGCGATGCACGAAATGGTAAATCTAGCGAGTTCGGTTTAGGCACTACTGTTTGCATCTTTAGGTTAAGCAAAGTGTTAGCGTAATCAAGCATCGATGCCACATGCGGTTTTAGCACTGCGTAACAATGTGATGGGCTGAATTGCGTAAAAGGAGTTTGTTCGTTATCGGATATTACTTTAATTATCTGCACAAACTCTCGACTCGAGAACTGCAGCGCCGCACTTACAAAGCCACTCGCCTCCATATCCAATGCATACTCTGCATATTGCGCGGAGGGCGACTCTAATGTTTCTAGACCCACCCTTGGCCAACTGCTTTTTACGATTGCGATCGGATAAAATGGTTTGGCTAGAAGTGGACCGCGCACTGAAGAAATCCAAGACAGACTGCCAAGCGCTTGGCGAGCATGTCCCGCCACTCCCACATTAATCCACACCGCGCTGTGCTTTAGGTGTCCTGCAAGCCAGGCCGTTGCAAGGGCTGCATTCAACGATCCCAATCCGCTAATAATGACAACATGGCGACTGAACGAATTGTCCGTCGAAGACTTATAGTCACCCGCGTAGACACTATAGGGTTTGGAGTGCTGCTTTTTTGCCTTGCACGCTTCGACAAATGGCTTTGCTTCGATCTCAGAAGCAAACACCCAAACGACAAGGCTTTGTGGGTCTGGAGTGTGGGTTACTAGGGTCTGCATAGATTGGACGCGGGTTAACAGGCGACATCTAAGTGATGTTTGGCATGAACACGACTAAAAAGCGCGCAGACCCTGTCCCCAGAAATAGCCCGATTTGTGCGTAATACAAACATCGCCCAATTATCTCTGCCAACGCACGATTTTGCGAGACATCTCTGCTTGCAATACCCTATTACCGTGTTTAACGGCACCCAATTGTAAAATACGGAGCTTGGACAAAAGCGTCTCACGCGTTAGTTCGATTAAATCCTGCGTGAGTAAAGAAATCGGGGCCGGATCGGTGCCAGCCCAGTCTAGTAATTTCTCGAGAGCAATCACACGAAAGCGATCCATTCCCCAATATTGATAAGAAAGCTGATCCGCGTGACCACCGTATTTGTAGAGCTGCGGACTGCTCACGTAACAAACAGGAAAGACCGCGCGCACTCGAAGCCATAGATCATAGTCTTCACAGGCGGGTAACGTTTCGTCAAACATCCCAACTTGTGCGAATACCTCGCGATGCAAGAGCATGGACGAAGGCGACATCGCGCATCGCATTAAACAATGGGGGTAAATCATACCGCCAACCTTGGCATATGCAGCGGGTTGCTTGACCTGCACCCCATTGCGAATCCAGGATTCATCGGTATGACACACGTTGAGATTGGCCCGCTCGATTGCATTGAACTGGGCACTCAGCTTGCCAGGAAACCAAGCATCGTCCGAATCAAGTAACGCTATCCATTCACCCTGAGCGGCCATCAAGCCTTGGTTACGCGCCGCGCTTACCCCTAAATTGGTCTGCTCTAACAGGATTACCGCGGGATAGTGCGCGCGAACCCAGGTCGCCGTGTCGTCGGAGGAGCCATCGTCGACTAAAATTATTTCGAATTCCTGATTGATCACCCACGCATGCTCGAGAAAATAGGTTTGCGCCAAGATTGAATCAAGCGCACGCGGCAAACTAGACCGACGGTTATAGGTGGGGATCACAATTGAAAGTTGCATAACTCGATTGTGACACCTTTCGGCAAACGGTTGCTAAACGAATAAATCAAAGCACTTTTAATCAGCGCAACTTATGTGTTACTTTGCTTGCACAACACTGATTAAGTGCCTGTTTTAATTACTTTAATAAAATATTTAGGGGTAAAACACACCACCCTTGTTGCATAAAACTCACAAAACTAAAAAAACAGTCATTTTAAATTAACAGTACGTTAAGCCCATAAAAGCCGCCCGCTCGAGCCGTATAGTTCACCCATGAAATGTAAATGAGTATTTATTTTCATAACTCTCTCTTCTTTTTGTTATTGAACGCCGCTCCCTAAACAGAGCGGCGTTTTTTTGCCTACAGGATGTAGGTACATCGCGG
>CAYGNS010000537.1:0-2298 GCA_964351295.1 uncultured Gammaproteobacteria bacterium | reverse complement strand
TCCTAAGGAGCTGCCAGAGGGAATTTTAAAGTCTTTCTTTCCAAACGAAAAATCAATTTCTCAAGTAGAACGGAGCAGCGGAGAGGCTTGGAATAATATTTCTCAAAATTTCATTGGTATTCAAGACGGTCAAGAAAAAATATGGTTTAGTACATTTTTCGCATTCAAGAATAATTTGATTGCGATCACACTATCAGATGCAAGCGATAAGATTGAGAACTACGAAAAGATGTATACAACAATAGTAAATTCAATTGAGTTTAATGAGGAAGAAAACATATAACAAGCCAAACAACTCACGCTTCGCTAAGACGCATTTCATGCGCCCGTTTTAAAGGCGTTAAGAGCACTTCGTTAAGAGCACTTTATGAAGTACCTACTGTTAATATCTATTCTTCTTTTGGTCACATCGTTTCCGAGTAAGGCTCAGTTTGCTGGCTTCGATAAAGATACTAGCCAAAAAATTGTCGAAGACTCAATTGGTCTATTTTGGAGCAGCGATTCAAAAATTATTGAGAATGATCAGCTTGTTCCAATTGTTGTACCTAGGGGTAACGACATTGAAAAACCCATTTTGCAAAATGAAGATGCAATGAGAATCGTCTCCGATTCTTACATCGTCGGCAACGCAATGTGGTGTGAAATAGAGTGGAAGCCCTATTACTTAGATTACATGCAAAAACAAAGAAAGGAAGAGTACAACCAAGTCCAAATTGCATATATTGGTTTTTTGTTTGGCGCGGGACAATATCAACTTTTTAGAACCCTAGAAGCCTCAGGTCAATCATGTCCTTCAGATATTAGCCAGAATATCAAAAGGCTCTTAACAAGTTCAAAAAATGCCGCCGGTGGCTCGGACGGCTCTAAGACGCGCCGCCCGTTTTAAAAGCGTTACACGGCTTGCTTGGTGTTGCGCAACACGCTACATCAAGTCCTTTATACACAAAGGTTTAGAAAAGTTTTACCTATCGGGTACTATAAAAGGCATTCAAGCTAGCCACGCTAAAAAGCTAAGAATGCAATTGGCAGCATTAGACACGGCCCATTTGATTGAAGATCTTGATATTCCGAGCTATCGGCTACACGAGTTAAAAGGCGGTCGTAAAGGTATATGGTCAATCACGGTAAACGGTAATTGGCGTGTCACCTTTGAGTTCACCGATGGTAATGTCTATATCGTTAATTACGAGGATTATCACTAATGGTTTTGAACAATCCCCCACATCCTGGAGAGTTTATTCTTGCCACTTACATGGAGCCATTTGATTTAAGTTGTCGCTATCTTGCTGAGCAACTTGATGTGGCTGCGTCCACGCTTAATCGAGTTTTAAAAGAGCAGAGTGGTGTTAGTCCTGAGATGGCGCTTCGTTTATCCAAGGCGTTAGGCCGCAGCCCTGAGAGTTGGCTTGCAATGCAAGACGCATATGATTTATGGCAAGCAAAAAGGAATGTTCGTCTTAACAAAGTTCACAAGGTTAAATTAAATGCCGCGTAACAAGTCAAAGCTTTTGGACGCAGCAAGCTGCGCCAATGTTTGAGGCGTTATGCGAACGTAAGTCATCACGCGAGAGTTTGACATACCCAATAAGCTGTATATACTTTATATGGTATGTGGCAAATATATGAACATCGACGAGTGTCGAAAAGCCTTCGTAGCCTTCCAAAAGAAGTCTTGGAGCGATATGAAAAATGGAAAGACATTGTGATGATTTCTGGGCCAGAGGGGCTTAAACATATTAGGGGATTTAGTGACGAAGCATTGAGCGGTAATTGGCAAGGGCACCGTTCATCTAGGTTAAGCCTTCAGTATCGAATAATCTATAAAATTGAAAGAGATAAAGTGTTTGTAAGTGTAGAGAGAATTACTCCTCATGATTATCGGAGAAATTGAAATGAACGAATATCAGAAAGCAAAAAAGACCATTGATGTATCAGTTGGGGATTCTGTACGAATCATTCGCGAACTCCAAGAACTTAGCCAAAATGAATTGGCTAAGTTGGCTGGTATTCCTCAATCAACCATCTCTGCGATTGAAAATAACAGAATTAACTTAGGTGTTGAGCGTGCAAAAGCACTGTCAAAGGCGCTCAAATGCCATCCAGCAGTATTGGTCTTCCCAGGTTGGGAGCTTGAAAAAAGCGTCGCATAATAAGGTCAAAAACTACCGCTTCGCTAGGACGCACTTCGTGCGCACGTGTTTGACGCGTTAGCTGTATTGGTAGCTCGCATGACTAACCGACTATTCGAGTACGGTACTCTTGCTCCCGGCCGAGCCGGTGAGCACCTGCGTGCAGCCG
>CAYGNS010000536.1:0-2300 GCA_964351295.1 uncultured Gammaproteobacteria bacterium | reverse complement strand
GATACAATCAATCGCATGTTCAAATTGTTTTAAGTGTTGAGACTGCAAAATCTCTCGTTCAGACTGAACTCTACTTTGAACTTTCTGAGAGAAGATCATGCCAGGCAATCTCCTAACGCCACACCACATCGCAGAATACTTAAATGAAAAAGGCTCCCCTCACCCAAGCGTGGCCAAACTCAACTTATCAGGCCTGTCTGAGAGTGCATTGACGCACGGGGCTCCAGCTCACTTTTTTGATGCTCCCAGATGGATTTGTGCGCAGCTTGACTCGGGAGTGGCCAAGTTTTGGTTTAAAGAGCAATGGTCACGGTGTCGTTTGGAAGGTAGGAAATTATCCAAACACGAAGCCACTTGCGTGCCGATACTCGAGGTCTCCCCGTCCGCGCAACAAGCGCTGGAGCGATTGTGGGCATTGGTTGAGATAATCGACCCACAAGATCAGCCCCTTGAACAAGCTTATTTCCGCGAGATTGCAAGCGCGGTGGTCTATGAGCTCTATTTCATGGAACAATTTAAAACGTCCAATGTCACGGTACTCCATCACTTACATAGCTTGATTGACATCACGCAATATAAGACCCGTGCGGCACAAATGGCCGTGATCATTGATCTATTCCCGCAGTTATATGACGTCCTTCATCCAGTTCGAAATGAGGTCTTTCGGGCAAGCAGCATCTATGAAGTGCATTTGATGACTAAATATCTAAACAGTCACCCTCTTACTCCCAGGCCGATTCCAGCATCAACAACCAGGATTTCGGTGCCTATTCTGTAGCTTGCGTGCAGTTCTGACAGCGGGTATCGTTATGCGTGTTCTGCAGTTCCATTATCAGGAGAGTGCGCCATGCTGGAATAAGCTTAATCAATTGTCTTTTCAAAAGAAAAAACACATTGCCGAAGCCATAGCCGCTCTGTCGCTGTCGAGCGCGCTATATTCGGGTGGATTATGGGACTCTGCTGTGGGTTGGCACTTTCTTATTCTGGCAGCCTACATTTGGAACTTGTTTACCGTATTGTTCACCATTGTCCTGATCGAGTTTACTTACGAGTTCTTTTGGGGAAAACAAGAGGATGAGCGTAGCTTTCATTCTGAGTTCGATCGAAACACCGTCAATGCCAACCTTTTAATTATCATGTCATCTCCGGTTGATTCTCTTGCGCCTGGCGAGCTTGCTTTAAAGTACGGTGTAGATAATAGGTAATATCGTCGCCAACATTAAAGCCCTGCTTGGCCAAACGGTTTTGGGTAGTGGTTTTACAGACCTTCAATTGGCGGGATAGCTCCTCGACCGTAATCCCCCGGCCGTTGTACCGATACAGAGCTGGTAATACGTCCACTTGTCCTATTAAGTCAGTAATGTCGTCGCCAGCGGCACAATCCTGGTGACTGAGCCGCAATCGCAATGCGTTGGTACTGATATTAGCCATAACCGCTAGGTCTTCAACTAAATAATCCTTACCGTTCAGGGCGTAATACTCCCACGGGAAGGGTTGTAGCACTGCGCTAGTGACGTCATCACCCTCGCGAAGCTCGAAGGCGGAAATACGAAAAGTAACGTGATCAGCTGATAAGCCGGAGCACAAGCCGATGTCGCGAGCGGAAATCAAGACGCCTTCAAAAATATACTTAGGGATTGATCCTTCGCTCATAGCTTGTCTTAAATTGAGGCCCCGGGGATTAAAATAGCAGGGAATCCTCTTTTTTCACACTCTTAACAAAAAATTTTACGGAAAAGTTTTGCTCAAACCCGTTTTGGTCTCAGGATGTGCTCAACAGTGAGGTGAAGCATGAACGAATCAAAACAAAAGGCGCTTGCAGAAGCCCTAAAACAGATCGATAAAAAACATGGAGCACGATCGATTATGCGCATGGGCGACAATGGCCTCGCCGATATCGATGTTATTAGTACGGGATCGCTTAATTTGGATCGTGCGTTGGGGGTGGGTGGATTACCCCGCGGGCGAGTTGTGGAAATCTATGGTCCAGAATCATCGGGCAAGACTTCATTGGCCCTTTCTGTCATCGCAAAAGCCCAACAAGCGGGTGGTACCGCTGTCTTTATAGACGCTGAACATGCTTTAGATCCTCAGTATGCCGAAAAGCTCGGCGTTCACTTGGACGATCTGTACCTATCCCAACCTGACAATGGTGAACAGGCGCTCGAGATCCTCGAGAAAATGGTAGCTTCCAACGCGGTTGACATTGTCGTTGTAGACTCGGTGGCCGCATTAACGCCACAAGCTGAAATTTCGGGAGAGATGGGTGACAACTCGCACATTGCCTTGCAGGCCAGACT
>CAYGNS010000535.1:0-2302 GCA_964351295.1 uncultured Gammaproteobacteria bacterium | reverse complement strand
AACCCCTGGCGCTGAGATCATTAACGATGTCAAATTCTCGCGCCTACTCCCTCCGGCAATCACCGCCGCAGGGGGCGTTCCCACGATGTGGCGAACAGGGCACTCCTTTATAAAAACCAAACTCAAAGAATCGGGCGCTGCCCTTGCCGGCGAAATGAGTGGTCATATCTTTATGCGCGAGCGTTGGTACGGCTTTGATGACGGTGTGTATGCAGGCGCTAGGCTGATTGAACTGTTAAGTAAGCAAGCCGACACCCCGCAGGCTATATTCGATGCGTTGCCCAACAGCACGAATACGCCAGAGCTGCGCATGGATTTTACCGAAGGCGAGCATTACGCCTTTATGCAACGCCTGGTAGATGCCGCCGATTTTCCCGACGGCACGGTCAATACGATTGATGGTTTAAGAGTTGACTTCGCAGATGGCTTCGGCCTCGTTCGGCCATCGAACACGACGCCAATACTCGTGCTTCGCTTCGAGGCCGATGATGCAGAGTCGCTACAGCGCATACAGACTCAGTTCGCGCAGTTAATTCATAAAATAGACGCCTCGCGCGCTTTGCCGTTTTAACGCTAGCCGCTTTTCTAGCAACCGTCTGCGCCTCGCTAAGCCAACTTGTGACCACCCTTCGCAAACTCCTAGCTACCGTAGCCCGCCTTTTGCCGCGCCCGACCAGATGGGCGCAGGCGTATCAGCACTTTCATGAACAGCAACAGTTTAAGCTATCGCGGCAATACGATGGTCTGCCACTACTTGCCCTGCTAGGCGTATTGACCGGAATCGCGGCGGCCGCGATTATTATTGCGTTTCGATTGGCGCTTGAGCTCGGCTCTGTATTTCTTCCCATGCAAGGCAATGCTGAAGCGTTTGAATTGTTATCCCCGTTACAGCGATTTGTGCTGTGCATGAGTGGTGCGGCGCTGCTTGGCATCATTTTAACGATGGTGGGTAAGCAACAACGAAATATGGGCGTGGGTCACGTGCTTACTCGGTTGGAATACCATCAAGGCCACCTGCCCTTCAAACGCATGCTCTTACAATTTCTGACCGCGACCATCGCCTTAGTCAGCGGTCAATCTATGGGTAAAGAGGGACCGAGCATTCATCTTGGTGCCAGCGGTGGCAGCAGTATCGGCCGCGCACTACGAATACCAAATAATGGCGTTCGCATATTAGTGGGCGCAGGCGTGGCGGCTGCCGTTGCCGCTGCGTTTGATACCCCTTTAGCAGGGGTTATTTTTGCCATGGAAGTGGTGGTTATGGAGTACACCGTCTTTGGATTTACGCCAATCATTTTAGCCGCTGTGAGCGCCACCACACTCACCAGGCTAAGTCTAGGCAGCGCCGCAGCGGTCGCGGCTCCAACGTTACCCAATAGTGTGCTTGTCGAATTGCCGCTGGTCGCCGTAATGGGTTTGGCCATTGGTGTGATCGCAGCGCTCTTCATCCGCCTTAGCACCACCATCATGCTGTACAGCCAAGCTTATTCCGTAATGACCCGCATGTTGAGCGCCGGCTTGTGCACTGGCCTGTGTGCGTTGCTGATTCCGCAAGTGATGGGCATTGGTTATGACACCGTAGATGCACTGCTATTGGGCCAATTCACGGTAGGCATGGTTATAGGCCTATTGCTATTAAAGATACTGGCAACGGCAGTTTCAGTGGGGGTCGGCATGCCGGCCGGACTGATCGGCCCAACTTTATTTATTGGTGCCAGTGCGGGCAGCTTAACGGGCTTGTTTGCGCAGACCTTCTCGCTCAACGTTGCCGATTCAGGTTGGTATGCAATGCTGGGCATGGCGGCCATGATGGCAGCGACCCTACAAGCGCCGCTAGCAGCGCTAATCTATCTTCTTGAATTAACCGCATCGCCGTCAGTCGTTTTGCCTGGAATGCTTGCCGTTATTACCGCTTCGCTGATGACACAAGGAGGTTTTGGCCAGCGGTCTATTTATCGTCATCTACTGCAGGCGCAGGGAAGTGATTACCGCAATTCATCATTATCCATGGCGCTGCGCAAAATCGGTGTCGCGAGCGTTATGGAACGCAATGTGCTGCAACGACCACGCCTAATTGATCGGCAGGAGTGCAAAAAACTACTCGAGAGTGAACCCGCTTGGCTCTTGGTTAGCGATGCAGATGATCGCCATAACACCACTATTTTGCCAGCCACAGACATCGCTCGATACCTCAAAGCGGGTGACGAGGTGGCCGATGCGCAACGCCCGATTGACCTACTCGCGATTCCAGCAAAGCGCCTTGAAACGAGGGCAATTTCCATGCTGGCAACATTGCAAGAAG
>CAYGNS010000534.1:0-2302 GCA_964351295.1 uncultured Gammaproteobacteria bacterium | reverse complement strand
CACTTGGTTTGCATCCCGCGTTTAACGACGCGCATGAGCCGCAGCAGTTGCGTGAACTGACCAAACTTGCTGAGCAACACCAGCCCATTGCCATAGGCGAAATTGGCCTTGATTTTCACAGTAGCATGGGGCTCAGCGCCCAGCAAAAAGACCAACAGCTATGGTATTTTACAGAGCAACTCGCAATCGCCAGCGCGCTCGATAAACCCGTGATTGTGCATAATCGTAAGGCCCACGACGAATGCCTAAAAATACTCCACGAGCGCACGCTGAGCAAAAAAGTTAAGGGCGGCATTATCCATGCTTTTAACGGCAGCATCCAACAGGCTGAACATTATATTGACCTGGGTTTTTATCTAGGCTTTGGTGGCATGTTGACCTTTTCGCGGTCGGTCAAATTGCAGGCGTTAGTAAAAGCCATACCCATTGACCATATTGTGCTCGAAACGGACGCACCGGATATGACCGTTAGTACTCATCGGGGGCAACGGAATAGCCCCGCCTATTTACCCGATGTGCTCGCAGCGGTCGCTTACTATAAAGGTCTTGATGTAGATGACGTCGCCAAGCACACTACGGCGAATGCTCAATGCCTATTCAAGCTCGATACTCAGTGATTTAGTGTCACGTTAATTTAAGTCGTCTTAGCTATATTGTCATAACCCTTTTGCCTGAAACAGTTTGCCACAACATTGTCTTAACTATGCAAAACACCCTTAGCGCTGCAGTCATACTCATCGGCAATGAATTGTTGTCGGGCAGTATCCAAGACCTTAATCTTTCGCATATTGCGATTCGCTTAGAAGAACGCGGCATTCGAGTGCGCGAAACGCGCATTGTACCCGACGTTGAAGAAGACATCGTGGCCGCAGTGAATGCGCTACGCCAACGCTTTCAGTATGTGTTTACTACGGGCGGTATCGGCCCCACGCACGACGACATTACATCAGACGCCATCGCCCGCGCTTTTGGCGTAGCTAATGTGGTACAACAACCCGTGTTCGATTCCATCAAGAACTATTTAGACAGTAAAGGCGTGGTCTTTACCCCCGCCGCGCAGCGCATGGCCTGCGCACCACAAGGGGCCGAAATGATCTATGCACAACAATCGATTATTCCGGGTTACCGAATTGGCAACGTCTATGTAATGGCTGGCGTACCGAGAATAATGCGCATCATGCTAGATGGCATCTTGGCCACATTAGAAACGGGCATGGCCATCGTCAACCAGAAAGTATTTGCCAACGTTAGCGAAGGCGAAATTGCGGCCGCACTTGAGGCGATTCAGCAACAACATCCCGATATTGATATTGGCAGCTACCCACAGGACAAAGGCTCTACCATCACCGACTACCACGTGGTGTTCATGGTCAAGGGCACAGACGCGGCGGACGTTAATGCGGCGTGTGAACAGATTCTCGCTGCTTGCCATGCGGGTGGTTTTGACGCAATTCGCGCACCTGCATAACCGCCATGTCGCAACTCGACTCACCAGCGGCAAATAACACTTACGCACTACAGCGCCGCGGGATTGATCTGGGCGCGGTGCAGATTGCCGACATCAGTACCGATGTCGGCTCAGCATCGTCGTGGATACGTGGCGAACCGATAATACTGCGCGGCATCGCCACACCATTAATTGAGCATCACGCAGCCGATATACAACGCGCCGCTGACCTGTGCGAACAGATCTTGGCGGGCGAATCCGCAGAGATCGTCTTTGACGAACCCTTTTATCAACAACGTTGGTCCGCCCAGTTTGAGGCTCTTGGCACGAGCGTTAACCCAGCAGAAGAACAAGAGATTGAAACGATCTTTTTTGACGGGGTGTCGCCCGAACACGGCTCGATCGAAGACTTGTGGCTAAAAATATCATGGTTATCCTTTTTCGAAAGCGACCAATCCTTACGGTTTCGCTTTTCCTTTGGGGAAGACCACATCGAAGATGTAGCCGCGGACCCGCTGCGCCAACACTATGCCGCACAGCTCGCGCAAGTACTGTTCCCCGAGAGCGCTTTAATCACCGATAACCAAGCCTTGCTGGCCAAAATAGCAGAGAGCATCGACACTAGCTCGACCACTAAAAAACTACAGTTTGTCGAGCGCATCATTTATTTTAATGCACCAAACGGAGGCGCGTATTTGCACCACGACCTCGAGCGGGGCCACGCAGGGGTGGTGTATGTGCAAGCGAGTGGCCAAACGTGCTGGATTGCGCTACCACAAGAAGAGTTGCTGGATATGATCTGTGACTTTGTAGCGGCTTGCGCAAGCAACGAAACATGGCCAACGGGTATTAGCA
>CAYGNS010000533.1:0-2308 GCA_964351295.1 uncultured Gammaproteobacteria bacterium | reverse complement strand
CATTAGTTAAGCTTGCTTATTGCCTGCGCTGTTGGTTCAGTCTTGCACGGCGTAGTGGGTGCAGACGGGCGCCTTTAACGGGGGCGGATTCGCCATATATGTTGTGCAACGCTCCAGCGCGCCGATAACCAGCCGAGCAGCACGCCAAGCCCAACTAACAAGCCAGAATCTTGCAACGTAAACGAGTGTAAAAACGGGTTGCCGCCATAGCTCATGGCTAGTCGGGTCATTGCTGGCGCGATAGCAACGCTCGACATCCACAGCAATATCAGCGCCATGATTCCGCCGAATAAGCCGAAGAGTGCGCCATAGTATAAAAACGGCCTGCGAACAAATCGATTAGAGCCACCTACCAATTTGGTAACTTCAATTTCGTGGCGACGATTGATTATGAGCAATTTAATGGTATTGCCAACAATCAACATGAGGCCGAGCGCGAGCAGTGCGCTGAGAATTACGGCAAAGCGTTTAATCGTAGCGGTAATAGCGGCAAAGCGCTCCACCCATTCAAGGTCAAGCCGAATGGAATCGATACCGTCAATTGAGCTGAAGAGGATTCGCAGCTCTTTAATGGCCTCGGCGCTGATGTATTCGAGCTTGGGCATCAGTACAATGGAAAAGGGCAGAGGGTTTTCACCTAGGAAAGCTAGCTGTTCGTCAAAATCAACGAGCTGGTCTGAGGTGGCGGATAGCAAGCTGAATTCGGCCAAACCTTGTTCTGGGCTGATGAGTTCGGCATGCGCTACGCTGGGGTTTAGCTGTACTTCTTGGAAAATGAGTTGAGCTTCGTCAGGCGCTATATCCTTAAGCAAGAACAGCGTGAGCTGCGGACGTCCTTCCCATGTAGTGGCTAACTGGTCTGTAGTTTTCACTCCAATGTACAGATAGGCTGGTAACAACAGAGCGATGGCCACGACCATGACAGTATTGATGCTCGACATCGGTGTACGCCGCATATCACCGAGGGTTGCAAATAAAACCTGTAGTTGGCGTAGCAGATAATTCATGGTGGTGACTAAGGATATTCTCTGAGTTCTTGCGTTAGTTCGAAATCCGGTGCCGCATGATAGGCGGTAATTTCACCCTGATGTAGCTCTAAGGATGCACATCCTAAGCGGTCAATCTGTCGTAGGTCATGGGTCGCAATTAATACCGTTACGCCCACCCGATTGAAATCAGCAAAAATATCAATAATTTCGTCCGACAGATCGTCATCCAAATTACCGGTGGGTTCGTCAGCCAGCAGAATAGAAGGACGGTTAATCACCGCCCGCGCTATGCCAACCCTTTGCTGTTCACCCCCAGACAGTGTTTCCGGCAGAGCCTGATCGCGACCCTCTAAGCCTACTTTTCCGAGCGCTGCGCGTACTCGTTTACGTATTTCATCTGGGGGCATTCCGATAACAACGAGCGGTAAGGCGACGTTGTCGAATACGGTTTTGTTCATAATCAATTTGTGATCTTGAAACACGACGCCAATTTCTCGGCGCAGCTGCGGCAACTGAGCTTCGCGAAAGCGATTAAGGTTTTTACCTTGTACCCAAATTTGGCCACCACTGGGCTTTTCGATGCGCGAAATCAGTTTAAAGAGCGTACTCTTGCCCGCGCCTGAGTGCCCTGTGATAAACAACATTTCGCCGGCATCCACCGCAAAACTGATGTTCTTTAGTGCGTCGTATCCGTTGGGGTAACGTTTGCTGACTTGACTCAGTTTAATCATCATTGGCGCAATTAGGCTTGAGTGGGTAAGGATTGTGCTTAAGAGCTTGGGCTAAATGGAAGTGGCCATTATAAACCGTTCGCTACTAAGTGGCTGCGTTTATACTGGGGTAGGGCCGTTACGCTGGAGGTCCTCTAAGCTGGGAATGAGTGCTTGTGCAAATGCGTTAGCATTAAATACGCGCAGGTCGGCATAGCTTTCACCGATGCCAATAAAGCGAATGGGTAAGTTGAATTTTGCCGTAATGGCGAGAGCCATGCCGCCACGCGCGGAACCGTCTAACTTAGTCATGCAAACGCTCGACACGCCAACGGCATCTTTAAACGCGGCCAGTTGATTAAGCGCATTCTGGCCTGTGCCCGCATCGAGAATTTGTATTACTTCGTGCGGTGCGTGTGCATTTAGTTTTTGAATAACTCGCTTTACTTTATCAAGCTGTTGCATTAAGTCACCTTGGGTATGCAAGCGACCTGCTGTGTCGATAATGAGCACATCAATGTTTTTCGCGAGCGCTGAAGAGTATGCATCATGGGCGACTGCGGCCGCATCAGCACCATGACTTTGCGCAATGACGGGAATGCCTAATTG
>CAYGNS010000532.1:0-2308 GCA_964351295.1 uncultured Gammaproteobacteria bacterium | reverse complement strand
GTTGGAAAGCTATTCGTCGGGGGCGTATAAGTGGGCATGCCAGTAGAACCAGTCGGTGCACCCAACCCAGGGTTGGCCGTATTAGTATTTGCAGGCGCAGGCACAAGACCACTGTCGCTCGGCACAAAGCGCGGCTGCGCATCACTGGGATAACCGCCAGGGGTAGCGCGTGGTGCGGCTCGCAGTTTCGACAGCTCGAACTGCTGACGCTCTAATTGATTACGCAATTCGGCCATCTCGCTTTGCATGGCTTGAATGTTGCGTTGCAGCTCGCCTTGAACTCGTGAGTATTCTTCCAGTGCCGCCGTGTCAGAGCGATGCGCGTGCGCTGTGCTCGCTGGCACAAGGCTAATGAGAACAACTGCGCAGCTTATCGTACAGATAGATAACAATTTCATGCAATAACACTCCGACCCCAAATAAGGTTTTGTCTAGAACCAAGCCGTTAAATCAGCAAGCACCGCTAAGAGCTTGCACCAAGCAATGCCTGCAAGCGATGCCCAATTATGCAGAGAGAATTATACTATCCTCACGGGCTTGCTCTATACAGTTTGGATTATCAAACAGTCTACAACACCAAACAGAAATGGCCTCTATAAAGAGGCCATTCTGGTAAAACAAACTGCAAGCCAAGCGTTACAGACGCTTAGCAATACCGATCAAAGTCAGCGACTAAATTAGTAGCTGATTTCTACGCGGCGATTTTGTGCCCAAGCTTCTTCAGTATGACCCATAGCAGCTGGCTTCTCTTCGCCATGCGCTACTACTTTAAGCTCGCTACCGCCTGTGCCTTCGTTGCCCATTGCAGAGCTAACAGTGTTTGCACGACGCTCGCTCAACGCAAGGTTGTAGCCACGTGATCCGCGCTCGTCTGCGTGACCGTGTAACTCAGCCGCAATGCCGCCACGACGAGCCATTTCACGTGCATGTGCGCGTGCAATAACGTCGGACTTTTGATCCATCGCTGAGCTGTTGTATTCAAAATACACAATTTTATAATCGAGTGGATTACCCATAATACCCATTGCTTCGAGCTCTGCTGCAGAATAGCCAGTGCCGTAAGCATTTGTATCAACTACTGGGGTTGTGTCTGTAGAAACTTGTTCAACTTTGCTTGCACAAGCAGACAACACAAGTGCCATTGCTAAGGTGATCAGTAAACCAAATTTGCGATTCATTATAATTCTCTCCGAGATTGTTTAGTTTGCCGAATTTTACCTAAGTGGCGACCACGCCGGCTCACGCACGTCACCATCAACAAATTCCAAGGGCGTTTTTATACGTCCATCAGAAGAAGCCACCATTAACATGGGCTGGTAATTATGCTCCGTTGCATACAATACCATGTCTCCATTCGGAGAAAAACTAGGTGACTCATCAAATTTTGATGAAGTGATCCATTGCATTTCCCCGCTTTGTAAATCTGCGACCGCAATATTACCACCCTCGTGCACCATTACCATACGTTTCGCATCAAAATCTAGCGATGCATCGGAATTTTCGTCGCCTTCAAAGGTCTGTCGCACTAGTTCTTGGCTCGCAAAATCATATCGATACACTTGCGCCTTGCCCGAACGATTTGATGTATGCAGCAATGCGCGCCCGTCGGGGGTCCAACTGGGCTCGGTATCAATGCCCCAGTGCGTACTAATGCGCTCGTGCGTGCGATTGACAATATCATAAATATAGATATCGGGGCTGCCGTGCCGCGAGGTTGAATAGGCTAACTTGGTGCCATCGGGCGAAAACGCCGGCGCCGAATTCACCCCCTTGAAAGCGGCGATCACTTCAGCACGACCGCGGTCTAGATCATGCACTTGCACAATCGGGCCGTCATTCGTAAACGACACAAACGCAACTTTGCGACCGTCGGGAGACCACGTTGGCGACAACAACGGCTTCCACGATGCGTAGACTTCCACCGCGCCAAAGCCGTCCCAATCAGCTACCATCAATTGATAGCGCTCGCGTTGGTATTCAGGCACTGACCGTTTTACGTAAGCAATTTTGGAATTAAATGCACCGGGGCGACCCGTTAAAGATTTATAGACTTGGTCGCTGATAATGTGTGCCGCCGTTCTAAAATCCGCGAGCTTGATGCTCGGAATACGATGACCTGAGCCAATCTCCATGTCGCGACGCACGTCAAAAACACGGAACTGTATTTCGTATAAATCCTTTTCCAGGTGCCAAACTTCGCCAATCACGAGGGCATCCACATCAATCAACCGCCAGTCTTTGGCGCGCACTTCTTCTTTCCGCGATGGAAGCGACTGGAATTTTACGCTTGGTTGCTGTTCACACTTCC
>CAYGNS010000531.1:0-2312 GCA_964351295.1 uncultured Gammaproteobacteria bacterium | reverse complement strand
AGACGGTGTATTCAAAGTTTGAACCTTGTGTGTATACCGCGTTAACTACGATGGTGGCATTCGCGTCGCTCATCGTAAGTGGTATTCGGCCGGTTATCGATTTTGGTTGGATAATGTGCGTTGGTATTGCGGTGTCACTGCTTACTACATTTACTCTATTTCCAGCCTTAGCAACGTTTATTAAGCCGCGCGCTAAGCAAAATGAACAGGATGTCGTCAGTAAGAAGGTGTTGCATTGGGCGAGTGTCTGGCAAGACAAAATAAAAATATCAGGCGTTTCTTTTCTGGCCGTGACAGTGGTGGCTCTTTACGGCATGACGCATTTAACGGTAGAGAATCGCTTTATTGACTATTTCAAGCCCGATACCGAGATCTATCAGGGCATGTTCGAAATTGACACTAAGTTGGGTGGCACTACGCCATTGGATATCATTCTTGATGCGCCGTCCATGGCAGCCGATGGTGCCAGCGACATCAATGCGAGCGACTCTGCTGTGGAGTACACCGGCCCCGATGCGGACTTTCTGGAAGAGTTTGATGCCGATCAAACCGAAGATGTGAGCGCGAACGAAGACGCTGATTTTCTGGCGGACTTTGATGACGAAAGTGCGCAAGATTCAGCGCCGTCGAGTGATGGCGGGGTTGAGGATGATTTTAGCGCAGAGTTTGACGACGACGACTTTTTTGCCGTTGAAGAATCGAACGAACCAAGCTTGTCGTTGGACAGTTATTGGTATAACGAAACTGGCTTAAATAAGCTCAAAGCAATACAAGCCGATTTAGAGGCCATGCCCGCGACGGGCAAGGTTTTGTCGTTAGCGAGCACGATGAGCGTGTTCGAAAATCTGCGTGACGCAAAGCCATTAGACAATATTGACATGGCTTTTTTGGTTAACGTGGTACCGGAAGAACTCAAGCAGACATTATTTAAGCCGTATATCGCGCCCGACGGAAATCAAGCACATATTAATATTCGTGTATTTGAAAGTGCTAAGGGGTTGGACCGAAATCAGTTAATTGAAGATATTCGCGCAATGCTCGTTAATGAACACGGTTTGCAAGCCGAGCAGGTCAATATTTCGGGGATGTTGGTGCTGTATAACAACATGCTTAATTCCTTGTTTCAGTCGCAAATACTGACGTTGGGCACGGTTTTTATTGTGATCTTTTTGATGTTCATCGTGCTGTTTCGCAATATCAAGCTGGCGCTCATCACCATTATTCCTAACGTGTTCTCAGCTGCGGTTGTATTGGGCTTTATGGGCGTGTTTAGTATTCCTTTAGACTTGATGACGATCACCATCGCGGCTATTTCGGTGGGGATAGCTGTGGATAATTCGATTCACTTTGTGGCGCGGTTTAAAGATGAACTGGCACTGTCACACAATTATGAGTCGGCCACCGATGTGGCTACGCAAAATGTGGGGCAGGCGATGTTCTACACGACCGTGGTCATCACCGCTGGATTCCTCATTATGGTGTTGTCGAATTTTGTGCCGACCATGTACTTTGGCTTCTTAACCGCTATGGCGATGGTCACGGCCTTGCTAGCCAACCTCGTAATGCTACCGATATTACTTAAGCGATTTAGGCCATAAGGTGCTTTGCCGCAACAATGTTTAAGGCGTGTCGCTTATCCCTCGCTCTGATCCTGACACTTGCCGTCAGCATGGCGATCAGCGCCGCGGAACAGTCATTTCAATCTCAAACCCAAGCTATGCAATTACAAAACCGAAATGGTATAGAACGAATCGAACTACAAAGTGGCGAGGGCACGCCGAAACATGCGGTTATTTGGTTGCATGGTTTGGGCGCCACGGCCGATGATTTTGTACCGGTGGTGCCGCATCTCGGCTTAGATACAGGTCGCCCTGTTCGGTTTGTGTTCCCGCAAGCCCCCGATCGACCTATTACCATCAATGGTGGCATGCGCATGCCCGGATGGTATGACATCAAGGGCATTAGCATCGAAGACAAGCAAGATGCCGAAGGGATGGCTGACAGTGCCGCGTTGCTCGCTCGGTTGATCGATGAGCAAGTGGCCAGCGGCATTCCCAGCAACCATATTTTATTGTTTGGGTTTTCGCAGGGTGGTGCCGTGGTGTATCACCAAGGCCTACGTCATCCGCAACGGTTGGGCGGCTTGGCCTGCTTATCCACATATTTACCGTTTGCCAATACGCTTGCAAGTGAAGCCAGCGATGCCAATCGTGCCACTCCCATTGTGGTGCATCACGGTACGATGGATGCGGTTGTGCCGATTGCCTTGGGCCAAGCGAGTGTGGCTACGCTGAAAGAGTTAGGCTATAGCA
>CAYGNS010000530.1:0-2316 GCA_964351295.1 uncultured Gammaproteobacteria bacterium | reverse complement strand
ATTACTTCTCGATTCAGTTTTTGAATAAGGGGGTGGATAGTTGGTTTGACGTGCGCATCGAGCAAGCGGTCGCAGACTCACTGCTGCTCAGTAAAACCGCATTGGAGGGCATTAAGGAAGAAATTACGAGCGACGTAGAGACCTATGCGGCCAACCTCAGAAAGAGTCTTGGCGGTTCTGAGCTCATTAAAACACTGAGCGAAATACGTGAATTAGAGGACTATCGAGAAGTATCTCTGTACACAGACACCGGTCAGATCATCGCTTTTGTCTCGGCCGAAGCCGATATCCTGCTGCCCGACACACCGGGCGAACAAGTGTTTTCAGAATTGCGGTTAAACCAGACCTACACTTTGCTCGAACCCATTAGTGAAACGGCGCAACAGTTTAGGGTGGTGGCGCCTATCCAGAGCAATGAGTTAGGACGACAGTTTTACGGCCTGCAAGTGATCAAATTGTTACCGCTGCGTTACGCATCGCTCGCTACGAGCGTGGAAGCGGCCAATCAGCAGTATGCTGAGATTGTGTTTGCGCGCGGCCCACTTAAAGTAAGCCTAATACTAACGCTCTCGCTGATTTCGCTCGCAAGCCTATTATTCTCATTATTAGCGGCCGTATATCTGTCTAAACGCCTTGCCGCACCTATCGCCAACCTTGCCGCGGGCACGCAGCGCATCGCGGAAGGCGAGTATGGAACCATACTGCCCGTTGTTAGCAGCGATGAATTGGGAATACTGACCGACTCGTTCAATAATATGAGCCAAAAAATTCATCAAGCGCAACGCGTCGCCGCACACAGTCAAATCGAGACCGAAACACAGAAAGGCTATCTAGAGGCCGTGTTAACCAACCTCTCATCTGGCGTACTCGCATTCGATGACGGTAAATGCTTACAAATGAACAACAGCGCTGCAATCGACATTTTGGGGCTCGACCCCACTAATATAGTCGGTAAATCGGCGCTGGACTTGGCTAAGCAGGCGCCGCATACCAAAAACTTTTTTAAAGTGATTGACGCAGGCATAGAATCGGGCCGCAGTAACTGGCAGAAGGAACTAACGCTGCTCGGCGAACACGGCCGACAGATGCTACTAATACGTGGCACCCTACTCGACGCCACCGCTACCGACTCACCATTAAGCGAAGATGCATTGGGGCTCTTCAGTTCCGCAGCACACAATAACTATGTCATTGTGTTTGATGATGTCACTGATTTAATCCAGGCTCAACGCGATGCGGCATGGGGCGAGGTAGCTCGTCGGCTGGCGCACGAAATCAAAAATCCGCTCACACCCATTCAGCTGTCCGCCGAGCGCATCAAACAAAAATTCACTGGTCGGGTCGGCCCCGAACTCGAAGAAACCTTGCAACGCAGTACCCGCACGATTGTCCAGCAAGTTGAATCGATGAAAGAAATGGTCAACGCTTTCTCCACCTATGCGCAGCCAGTCCGCGCCCAGTTATCGCCTTTAGATGCAAATCAACTGGTGCGCGATGTGATTGAATTACACGCCAGTGTGTTGTGCGACATTACCGTCAAGCTCAAACTAGACCCACACTTGCCCACCATTAAAGCCAATGCTACCGCATTACGTCAGGTGTTAAATAATCTGGTCATTAATGCTTCGCATGCTCTGGAAGAAACAGCCGACGCGCAGCTATTAGTTAAAACCAGCGTCGCCAACAATGTTGCAGGGCAATACATCGATATCATCATTGCTGATAATGGACCGGGGGTGCCACTTGAAATTCGCGACTCATTGTTTGATCCTTACGTGAGCAGTAAAGCTAAGGGATCAGGCCTCGGCTTGGCGATTGTAAAGCGCATTGTTGAAGAACACAGCGGGTCGGTGGCAGCGCGCAATAGTGAACTCGGAGGCTGCGAACTGCACATCCGCCTACCCGTTAACGCGATGCGCACGTATCGTGGCAATCGCACGCAAAATGGCGTAGAGTCCGATGGCTCAGACAGCATGCTAAACTAAGCGTCGCTGACGATGCCTATCCCGAGATGTATGCCAACATGGTTGGTCAAAAATGACTGAACAAAAAGCACGAATATTAGTGGTCGATGATGAACCCGACATTCGGAATATCCTACAAGATATTCTAGAAGACGAAGGGTATGAAGTGACGACCGCAGAAAATGCAGAATCGGCACGTGAGCAATTCAGCCAGACTAAACCGGATCTCGTTTTGCTGGATATCTGGATGCCAAAAGAAGATGGTATTAGCGTACTCAAACGCTGGGTCGAAGAAGGCGCACTGCTCACCACCCCCGTCATTATGATCTCGGGACACGGCACCGTGGAGAAT
>CAYGNS010000529.1:0-2325 GCA_964351295.1 uncultured Gammaproteobacteria bacterium | reverse complement strand
GACTTTGATAATTTTGAGGTTGGTATCAGCGATATCATTCAGACTGCCTTGTTAAAAGCGGCCCGAACCACTGCTGTCGCATATGCTCAATACGCGCTCCAGCCCTACGGAAGTTTGTTACTAGCCCGCGACCTACTAGGCGCTGTCACCAGACCGAGGTTTGAACCTGTCACGTTTGAAACAGGATCCTCAGAGTTAAATAGTAAGGGCAAGGATTACGTCCAGAAGCTTTCTGGACTTCTGGTCAACAAAAGTGAGTTAACTGTTACCGTCTGTGGCTACGCCCAGATCAGCGAACTGCCGCAGCTGCTCACTCAGTTGGGTGAAGAGCCTTCAGCGGATAAAGAGCCTTCAGCGGATAAAGAGCCTTCAGCGGATAAAGAGCCTTCAGCAGACGAAGAGCCCTCAGCTGTCAGCGCTTTAGTGACTAACTCGCTATAACCTAAGATCGACACAAGTGGTGTTCTAAATTCATGGGCCACCCCTGCAAGAAAGGCTGTTTGTAACCTCGAAGCCTGTTCTAGGGCATGCGTCTTTCGTTCCAAATCGCGCAGCAAGGCCTGCTTTTCAAGCACCAATAGTTCGTTATCGTTGGCGATTTGTTGAAGTGCCTTTTGTTGCGCGAGAGACTCTGAGGCATCAGTCATTAAGAGATAGAGTCTACTTTCCAAGCGCACAGTATGCAGCGCCATCGGCAAACCCTGAACATTTTCAACGATGGGCCAGCGAATCTGCGACTCAAAATCCAAACCCACCATGCAATCCACGGCCTCATCCAACCGCTCGCCAAGCGGGGGGGCAATACCTAAGAACAATTCACAATTGGGAGAGGCTTCACAGATTCTAAACTGCTCGTCTACCGCGAGATAAGCGAGCTTGCTGTCCTCGTTGATATGCTCCGCCAGCAAATGCATCAAGCTAGGATCCATTTCCGTGTGAATCATCGAAGTCATGCTCATTACAGCATCGCAGTAAAACAGTCCAAAACGCCCTCGCCTGTTTTTGCGCTAGTGGCCATAAACGGAATGTTTAATGGTGCAAACGCCGCTTGAAGGGTTTGGTCAACTTGCCAATCGGGCAGATCACGTTTATTGATCGCACACACAAAACGGATATCGCCTACTTTTTTGGTCACCGCGGTATGTATTTCAATCAATGCCTCTTGGCTAGACGTTCTACAGCCATCGGCCACATAGATGACTCCCGCAGCGCCGGCTAAATAACTCAGATTGATCGGCGACAGGCTGTCACGCCCCGCTAAATCCCAAATTACCAACTTCGTGTCCGCTCTCTCCCTCGAGTCAATCTTAACGCCAACCGTAGTCAAATATTTTTCCGAGAAGACATTGTTTACAAACTTTTGCGTTAGGCTTGTTTTGCCAACAGCAAAGTCGCCTACCAAACATATCTTCTTTTTGTGGAGCGGATTACTCAAGCGAATTATCCTCTGCCCTCTCGGACGGCTCCAACACCTCCGATTTAACCAGGTTGACCCAAACACTGTTCGCAAAATAGCGGGACAATTCGGAGCGTTGCTCCTCGTTAAAGTCTCCTTCAATCATCTGTACATTCAAACCATCCACTGCACGCTGCACTAATCGCGCGCTCGCCAACGTCTCGACCGAAAAGTTTTCGACCAATGTTTGACGCACACTGTCTTGGGATATTTCTAAACCGCTAAGCGACAACCGACCATCTCGATCGAGGGCAATCAAGGCGCTCGTATATTGCTCGGCCCATTCCAACGGGACCACACCGAGCAATCTAAGCTCCTGATTGTGTTGCACAATCTGCACACCTGCCGGCGGACGTAGGCGTTGCATAAATCGGTTTATTTCCACTTCAGGCTCAAGCGAAATGTAGGGCTGGGTCTTAAATACAACACGCGCATCATCAACACCGATGGCAGCCAACTGCGCCACAGGCACCTGCACTTGAGGGTCGCGCAAACCAAACACTGCATAGTAATCATCCACACGTTGGATGTCCGTTACCAAAAGCCCAGGTTGTGTCGCGAACACCGCGCGCACGGCATTGAATTCGAGTTTGGCGGAAACAAGATGAAAAACACCATAGCCGCATAAACCTAAGAACAGCAGTAGAGCTAAGGTCGTGCTCGCTCCCATCGAGAACGTTTTATCCGCTTGTTTAACCTGCGACTGCAGAATAGGTTCTAAGTAAGTTCCCACACCCTGCAATTGCAGGGCTCCCGCCCAGACCTCACTTAACTCGTGGGCATACGCCACGCGGATTCGATCCAACGCATCGTACAGATCGTCTGTTAACGACTCGTGCGCATCGCAGAAGATACCGCAGGCCAACATC
>CAYGNS010000528.1:0-2333 GCA_964351295.1 uncultured Gammaproteobacteria bacterium | reverse complement strand
GCTCAACTCGAGCGAAAGAATCGCTGCGCCAAAAAATAAATGCACCAAAATACCTTCTGGCGCAACACGAAACGCATAACTGATGCGGCCATTACTCAGATGAAAATGCAGCGTATCGCTAACGGTAATTAAAGAGCTCATGGGCGGCTAGTTGGGTAGTATCAATTGTGCTTTGGGTTGAATAAGTGCGCGCCCGCGCCCTTAACAGCCTCGGCATCGTCTGGGTTATACAGTTGGCAGTACTCCAATGATAAGCACCCGCAGCCAATACAGCCATCGAGTTTAACGCGCAATTGCTCCAAAGCCTGAATGCGCGCATCAATGTCTTGGCTAAAGCGTTTAGCCAACTTGCCCCAGTCCGCTTGAGTGGGCGTACGCCCGTTAGGCAAAGTGGCTAGCGCCGCACCAATTTGCTCGAGTGTGTATCCCAACTTCTGCGAAATTAAAATAAACGCAATACGGCGGATAGACGAGCGATGAAATAAACGATGCCCACTCGCTGCCCGCACCGTGGACACCAAGCCCTCATCTGCATAAAAGCGCAGCGCCGATACGGACGCACCGGTTCGTTTGGCTACAAAGCCTATGGTTTTAAGTGCCGAATCTTGCACCGCATATGCTCCCAAATAAAAGTGAAAATACTACTTGATCTAAAGTTAACTTGAGATATTAGAGTACGTCGCACAACCAACGTAAGCAAGCTCAATGAGGCACTATTATGGGTAATTCTTTCAACAACACGTCTGCCAACATCCACTCACTCGAACACACCAATCTTACGGTACGAGACCCAGCTAAGCTCGCAAACCAGCTTTGCGCCATTTTTAATTGGTCAATTCGCTGGAGTGGTGAAGCGCTCAACAATGGCTTCACGGTGCATGTGGGCAACGAGCAATCGTACCTTGCGTTGTATCGACCGCCTACGCTTAAGGAGTCGAATACACTCGACGATCAATATCTGCACAACCTCAATCATTTAGGCGTGGTAGTGGGCGATTTAACCGCCATCGAGGCGAAGGTGCGCGAGCAAGGCTTCGAATCCTTTGGGCATCGCGAGTACGCGCCAGGCAAGCGCTTCTATTTTAAAGCCGACGATGCCCTAGAGTTTGAGGTGATTAGTTACGCGTAAGCTATGCACAGGCAGGCGGTCGCTACTCGCTATTGGTGACCGCCACTTTAATGTCGATGATCTTCTGAGTATCGGGCTTGAGGTTGTGCCGTTTAACCAAGCCATGCAGTTGGTAGATCGAGAACAGCATTGCGTAAATAGATGCCATATGGCCATTCTCTTGGAGCGCCAAAATGGTTTCGTCCGAGAACTCGCGAAATTTATCTTCGTTGATCGTATGCAAACCTTTCAGCGTGTGCAGTTTGTGGTCGTCGAACGTCACCACCACATCAATCTCGCGCAACAATTTGAGCTCGCTGAGTTGCTTAACAAAACGATACGTAAGCACTTCGTGTTTAATGTCAGCGTCCAGCTGCACAGTTAACTGACTCAAATACTCAGACGCGTTGCCGTCGTTATCAAACAAGGCCGTGCCTTTGGTGCGCGAAAACATAGGGCTGTCTGGCTCGATGCCCACGGAATAACCCGCTTGCTCGCCCGTGGCCGGCATTAAATATAAAGGGAATGTACGCAATGCACTCGGTAGGTACACGCCATCCCACTGCTCATCCACCACGAACAAGTTAGTGCCGGGGTGCAGGCCCGTAATGGCGGACAGCGACCATGCATGCGGGTCGTCTGGAGCAAGGTCGACGCGCGTAAAAAAGATGGGCATGTCGGACAGCACTTGCCCCAATTCATTCACTTTAACGCCAATAATGTGCTGCGTGGCCGCCCGAGTGAGCGCCGCGTTGGGCACTACTTTAAGGTCACCGTGCACCTTTTGATTGAGTTCAACAAGCGTTCGTTTCATTTACTGCCATCCTATATTTACTGCCATACTAGAAATGCGGAAAAAAACCCAATTTCAATAAACCGCTCTCCTCAATGCAAGCGAAACGCTGACAGCCGAAATCGTTCAGCAAAAAGGAAATTGGGAGGGCCGCTTAGTGTAGTACAGTTTCAAAAAGAGTTCTAAAATTTACCCTTTTTAAAAACGTGGTACAGCAACGGTGACGTCAGCCTATTCTGCTATCAGCTTATAAACTCAAGCAAAAGTTGCGTCGGCACAATCAAACTAATCTGCAAGGCTCAGACTCAGACCTGCGTCGATTGCACGGTGGCGAGTCCGGCCTCGCGCGTAATCGCGGGGCGATAACCAAGGTCACGTTCCGCTTTGCGAATATCAAGCGTTACCTCCACCCCCACTGTGCCGTATTCTTGC
>CAYGNS010000527.1:0-2337 GCA_964351295.1 uncultured Gammaproteobacteria bacterium | reverse complement strand
TGCGGCGAATCAGGCGTTTCAAACGTGGCAGCAGGGGTGGGAACAAATAAATCAATTGGTGGCGAGTCCTGAGAAAGAGCGCGACGTGCAGGTTGCGCGAATACAAGAGCAAGACCGCAGGATTCAAAGTATTAGTCAGCGTGCCGAGCAGGTGACGGTCACACTTAAACACATCAACGATAAGCTGGACACGGTGGAAGCAAAGCGTCTGGCTCAGGCGGTTAAGGAGTCTGATGCGGCCTGTGTGGCGCTCGAACAATCGCTCAGCAATTTTGATGAACAGATTAATACACAGCGTTCGGACCTGGAAAAATTACGTCATGATGCGGACGCGGTACGGCAAATTTATCAGGAAAATTCGGCCACACTCAAAGCTCTTCAACTGGCTGATGCTGAGCAGCAGAACGAGGCCTTGTCAGAGTGGTTAGCGCGCCATGATTTAGGTGATGCGCAACGCATTAGCGAAGCGTTAAAAGTGGCGAGCGGTTGGGAGCTTGCGGTCGATACAGTGCTGCATTCTCGCAGTCAAGCGGTGGCTTTGGGCGCAACGGCTGATGCAGTACGTTGGGCGCAAGACGATGCCCCTAATAGAGCGTGGTTTGTACAACGTGCACCGCAAGCGGGTGAGAAGCTGCGTTTAGCTGCTGATTCATTGGCGAGCAAAGTGACGGTTGGTGGCGAACTCGTCGCTGACTGGTTGTATGGGGTTTACGCAGTAGAAACGCTTGCACAAGCCAACGCGTTACAGGCCACGTTGCAATTGGGTGAATCGGTGGTGACGCAAGGGGGCGAGTGGTTAGGGCCAAATTGGTCATTGTTGGGCACGATTGACGTGGGAGCGCAGGGTGTATTGCAGCGCGAGGCAATGATTAATTCGCTTACGACGCAAGTAGAACAGGCATCTGCGCAGATGCAAGAACTTGATGCGCACCGTGCGGAGCTGCAGGCTCAGATCAAAGAAGCCGAAGTGCAGCGCGAACTGCAGCGCAAGGAGTACCGAGTAAAGTCACATGAGCGCACCGAGTTGCATAATCAGCTCGGGCGTATTGAAGCACGTAGTGCCGAATTGTTGTCGCAGCGTGAGCAGCTAAGCGCAGAGCAGGACGCTTTACGCGAGCAGTTGATGTTAGCCAAAGATGAGGTTTCGGCAGCGCAAAAGCGCATGGAAGAGGCAAAGCAACAAGCATCTGGTTTTGAAGAGCAACGCAGCACATTATCGGCTCAGCGGGCTGGGCTGGTAGAGCAATTGGAGGTGGCCCGACGAGCCGAGCGCGCCTCGGGTGACGCGTCTCAAGCGGTGCGACTGGAAGTTGAGCGTCACCGTTCAAGTATGACTTCGTTGCAAGAGAGTATCGAGCGTCTAGAAGGGCGGCTGGCGGGACAAAGTGTGCGTCGGGAGGAATTGAAGTTGGTGTTAACCGATGCGCAAGACCCCACGGCGGGATTGCGCGAGAAGTTAACAGAGCTTTTAGATCAGCGTTTAAGTGTAGAGAAGGAGCTGAGTGCTGCGCGCAACAAGCTGGCGGGATTTGAGAACGACATGCGCTCTGCGGATCAAGCGCGTGTGGGTTTTGATCGCCAGTCGCAAACGGTACGCGACGCGCTAGAACAGGTGCGCATGGAGCGACAGGAACTGGTAGTAAGGCGCGACACTATAGCGGAAAGCCTCTCGGCCAATACCGATGAGATGTTGGCGCATGCGGCCGAATTGGCAGAGGATAAGAGTCCCGCCGAGTTGGAGCGCGATCTAGAGAAAGTTCGCATTAAGTTAGAGCGCATTGGTGCGGTCAATTTGGTGGCGATTGAAGAATATGAAACCTGCAGTGAGCGTAAGCAGTACCTCGATAAGCAGCATCTAGACTTAACTGAGGCGATGGCGACGCTGGAAGCCGCGATTCAAAAAATTGATCGCGAAACCAAAACGCGGTTTAGAGAGACGTTTGATGCCTTGAACACACGCTTTCAAGAATTTTTTCCGCAGTTGTTTGGTGGGGGCAATGCTTACTTAGAATTAACGAGCAATGATTTACTTGAGACTGGCGTGGCTGTGATGGCTCGTCCGCCAGGAAAGCGTAACAGTACGATCCACTTGCTGTCGGGTGGTGAAAAAGCACTCACGGCAGTGTCGCTGTTGTTCGCCTTTTTTGAGCTCAATCCGGCTCCTTTTTGTGTGCTGGACGAGGTTGACGCACCGCTCGATGACGCCAATGTTGAACGGTATGCTAATTTGCTCAAACAGTTATCGGAAAAAACTCAATTACTGTTTATTACACATAACAAAATCACGATGGAAGTTGCAGATATACTGGTAGGCGTTACGATGGCTGAAGCGGGTGT
>CAYGNS010000526.1:0-2339 GCA_964351295.1 uncultured Gammaproteobacteria bacterium | reverse complement strand
GCGTTGCAAGATAGTCGGGCAAGGCATGCAGCTGTGCTTCTGACCAGCGAATCGAACAGCCATCCCAATCAACCCCGTCCACCGGAATCCAGTCGTCGGAAATAATCACGGGGCAACGACCGAGCGCCATCGTTTCAAATAATCGATAGGTATTGGGCGACCAGCCGCGGGGGCACAGCACAAAGGCACTCCGCCGAATATCGTCCACATAAGCTTGTTTTTGCGCCTCGTCATGCTGACGAAACGCGGTATTAACCGCAATCACGCTGCCCCTTGGATGATTGGCCAAAATGCGCAACATTTTAAGCCGTAATGGCGACGAATTAGTGGTTCCACGAAACGAGAAGAGCAAGCGCTGCTGTACATCCATCTCGTGGAGATTTGCTAATACATGCGTATTGATATCGTATGGATAGGGCCCAGAAACATGGTATCCAGCAACAAAATTACGTCTGTTTAATGAGGCGTAAATGCCGGGTAAAAAACCACGCGCCAAATCGTCGGTATTGATCACAAAGACTTTATTTAGATCTACGATTTCGCCCAACGCACGCACTACCTCGTCACGATAACCCAAGAAGCGTGTTTCCCAGCGTTCGTGCAATATAACGATATCGGCGTGTTCTATGTCCTGAACTATTTCGCACCGCGAATCGCCCTGCACATGAGTGCGCAGATCCAACATCGCTTGATCATACTCAGACACCAACACACTTTCATGAGGCTCAAGAATATAGATCCGCTTTAAACTCATCAACGTCAAACTCGTAGCCAAACCGTGTACTTAATTCGTACTGCGAAACACGGCATTGGCGTAATCAAATCGTCCATCTTCTTTCACGCCCATATCGTGAATATCAATCAAGCGGAAGGAGGTACTGCTTAACACGCTGGTCAATTCACTCAGATGACAGTGCCGCTGATCGGCATCGTCAAGCCCAAACTCCAGCACCAAAACCGAACAGTTCTTCAGCATGTTTTTTGCCCCCGCTAGGATAGCCAGCTCGTGCCCCTCCGCATCAATTTTCATAAGGTCGATGTGTTCAATACCATGTTGCTGACAAAACTCATCAATAGTGATCGAGTCTACTTCGATGTCGCCCACAGGCTCATCCGCGTTGAGCTGTTCTCGCGCAACTACGGCAGCCAAAAGAGAATTGTCTGGAACGCGCATCTGCACACGGCCACTGCTCGCACTGACCGCCTGCGAGTGACAAACCAGATTAGGATAAGATTGTGCGCGATCCTGCAACACCTTAAAACTATGCGGTACGGGCTCGAAAGCAAGTACTTGTGCATTGGGGAAGCCCTGCGCTAGTTCAATCGAAACATCCCCAACATTTGCGCCAACATCAAAAATGATGAGCGGGTCACGTTCAAGATAACGCCGACAACTGCTTGCGGTATACCAAGGCTGACGCAAACGTTGTAACTGCAAATTGCGCAGTCGCAAGAGCCGATCAGCAAGGGGGCGAAGAGGGAAAGGTAGTTTCATCACGACACTCGCTACAATCAATTTAAGTCAAGGGGGGGGGTGAACATTCGCAAACATTTAAACCCATAGTCTAATCTAAATAGGTTCCTGACAGACCTATTCAATATTCTGGATCTGCTCCCGCATCTGTTCGATTAACACTTTTAGATCCACGCTGGCTTTGGTAATACGGGCATCGTTTGATTTAGAACCGAGCGTATTGGCTTCGCGATTAAGCTCCTGCATTAAAAAATCCAAACGGCGTCCAGCAGGCTCAGCTTTGCTTAATACTCGATTGATCTCAGCCACATGCACGTGGAGCCGGTCTAACTCTTCGGCGACATCTGCTTTGTTAAGCAGAATCAGCATCTCTTGCTCGATGCGTTGGGGGTCCATCTGCTCGGCAAATTCAGCGAGTTTATCTTGCAGTCGTTGACGCTGCTGCGCTTCGATCTCGGGTAATGCCGCCTTCACTTCGTTGAGCACCCCTTGCATCGCGGTCAAACGCTGGCGAATGAGTTCTGCCATTTTGCTGCCCTCGCGTTGGCGAGCATCGCACAGCGAGTTTAGCGCCTCGTCCAGCACAGCCATAAGCTGCGCGCGCAGCTTATCTTGATCAGCGTTAACACTTTGCAGCACGCCGGGCCAACGCAAGATGTCAATAGCCCGTAGCGCCGCAACACTCGGTGCGGCGGCCTTAATCTGGTGCGTCAAACGCTCAAGCTCTTGCACCATTTCTTGATTTAGTTGCAAACGTACCGCTTGGTCGGTCGCCAGTCGTACAAAGCAATCCACTCGGCCACGAGCTAGCTTGGCGGCAATGGCCTCGCGTACGTCGCCTTCGAAGGGGCGTAGTTCTTCTGGT
>CAYGNS010000525.1:0-2339 GCA_964351295.1 uncultured Gammaproteobacteria bacterium | reverse complement strand
CCCAGGATACTTACCGAGAATCCCTGCAATCGCTCGCGGCCCTATCTTGGTCGGCTACACGGGTGACCGCTATAGAGAAGCAACTGGAGCAGGCGAGCGAGTTGTATGCACGCGAGGACTTCAGCGCGGCCCACCGTTTAATCGGTAGTACAATCGATCAAGCGCAAGCTCTACTTGATGAGCAAGCGCTCAATGCCACGCAACTACTGGCAAAAATAGATCAAGCTATGGCCGCGGGATCAGCGCCCGGCGTCGAGCAGTATTTGCGCGCCCTGCAGAGCGTAGCGCCTGATCATCCGGCCATTACCCAAATAGAACAAGCATTAACAGTGCTACCACAGGTGTTGGAACTCAATGCCAATATCCAGCGGTTTGCGGCTGAAAATCGCCCCGAGCAAGAGCTTGAGGCATTGCGAAAACTGGCCGAAGTAACCAGCCTCACCAGTGCACAGACGCAACGCGTGCAGCGCTTAGAGGAGCTTGTGGCGATTAACTCCGTAGACGCCTTACTCACGCAAGCACGCACAGCCTTGACGCAAAGAGATGCCAACCAAGCGCAAAGCTTGCTTGAGCAGGCTCGTCAGTATCCGCACAGAGTTGACGAACAACAGGCGCTGCAAACACGCATCAATGCGCTTAAAGCAGAGCTCCAGATTGAGCGCCATTTGCAACTGGCACAAGCGCATCGTGAGCGCGAACAATGGCGCGAAGCCGAGCAGAGTTTTCGCGCCGTGTTAGCCATCACTGCGCACCACCCTACGGCGCAACAAGGCGCTGAACAAGCTGGATCGATTGCCGAATTGTTGCGTAAGCAAGCGAGCTTATTAGCGCAGCCGTTACGCGTTGCCGACGCGAATGTGCAAACCTATGCGCAATCGCTGGTCGACGAGTCAGCGTCGTGGTTAGCCTCTAGCCAACGACTCAGCCAGTCGGTGACCGCGTTGAATACGGTTTTAGCTAAGGTGCGACAGACCAAGCCCGTGCGGTTTATTTCGGATGGAAAAGCGACCATAGAGATTCAGCGAGTCGGTTTTATTCAGCCCACACGCGATAAAACTATCGAGCTACACCCAGGGGAGTACAAAATTTTCACTCGGTGCAGTAAACGATTTGAAAGCGTGTCAGATTTGCTGGTACCGCTGGACGGCGATGTGCAACCTGTGGAGGTGGCTTGTGGCGCCGGCCTTTGATCAACGCGCTGAACTGGCGCAACAGAAGGCTCGGCGCGTTCGCCTAATCCAGACGGCTGCCATTAGCCTGACCTTAGTGGTGACGATGTGCGTAGCCATTATTGTACTGGCAAAACAAACTCGAGTTACGTTTGAGGATGGCGCATCAGCGGGGTACTCATTGCACATGGAGTCAGGTTGGGGTTTTAGTCTTTTTAATCGCATCGTTTCGTTTGATTCACAAGCAACGGTGTCGGTCGTGGCTCGTGGTTACATCACGCAGACCGTTGCCGTGAAATCTTCTAAGCGCGGTAAATTCCTCGACGTCTTTATGCCACTTGCCCCAGTGGCGTTAGAGGTGCACAGCACTGTGCCGCTTGAAGCCCCGAATTGGTTTGTTGACGGAAATTGGGTGGGTTCGTCAACGAGCTTGTTGACCGAGCTTAAACCGGGGCGGTATGTGCTCACGCTCAGTTCCCTGTTTACCGAAGATTTGCAGCTCGAGGTTGAACTGCAAAAAGCGCAATCCAGCACGCTTGAAGTAAGCCCAACGTTGCTGCAAGGGCGGCTTGACCTAGATTCCACTCCGAGCGGTGCAAACGTTGTGATTGATGGAACTGTTAAAGGTGTTACGCCATTATCAATCGAGGTGCCCGGTGGTCGTTATGCGCTCGAATTAAGCAAAGATAAGCACAAAACCCAATATGAGCAAATTGAGATAACCGCGCTTCAGCCAATTGTTACGCGTAATTATCGACTGCAAGTGGGCACCAATACCGTGCAGCTCAGTTTGTCACCTCCAGATGGTCGTTTACTGGTAAATGGCCGTCCGCACTCCAATCTCAAAGAAATCGCGGTGCCAACGGTAGGGCAAGTTGAACTAACGTACCAAAAGCCGGGTTATGCAAGTAAGTCTGTGCAAGCGTCGCCGCAAGATCGGCGGGTAGAAATTAGCCTAAAACCAACCTTTGGCAAAGTAGCTATTACTGCCAATGTGTCAGCTGAGGTGTTTGTTAACGGAGTGGCTAAAGGCCAAACGCCGTTAACGCTCACTTTGCCTACTTTAAGCTACAACTTAGAACTTAAGCGAGACGGTTATCTCGATGCGCAGCAGAATGTCACCGCGCTAGCTGAGCAAACGGTGGCTGCCGACTTTACTCTGCGCACGCG
>CAYGNS010000524.1:0-2350 GCA_964351295.1 uncultured Gammaproteobacteria bacterium | reverse complement strand
GTCGACGAGTGTCGCGCGAAATCATTTTTTAGTTAGGTCTGATTTACTTCGTATTCCGATCAACGCACCGACTTTGCTACCCAGTAGACGGCTGGCGAAGGAAAAAAGGGTAACAACCACCGCAACAATGAGCGGGAGCACACCACCGAAGGTAGTGGTCATACCGACTACAAACCCTAGAACATACTCGGCACGGTACACCGGAAACACCAATGCGCTAATGAACAGCCCAACCAAGGCTGCAAAAGTAATATTCTGAGCACCAAGCCCAAACGAAGTGGCCATTGCTGCCCCATAAACGAGGGCGCCAAGAAGTGCTAGGAGCATGGGACGGGGCAATCCAAACATCTGCGTTGGTGCAGAAGATGCCCGCACACGCCACCCCAAAATAACCGCAAGGGCTGGCAAGGTGCCTGTATTAGATTAATCACAACAGCCCTCATCAAGGTGTACCTGTGTGACTTTACCAGACCGATAGAAAGACTCAACAAAGTAATCCCCTTCGTAGGAATGATAGCCAAATTCGAATTGTTCGCTGGAGCTGCAAGTAAGCGATTTAAGAAAGAATTTGGACGCCACCTCATCCGTACTCAGCATGCCAAACTTGGGAGAAATTTTGTCAATGAACAGTTCCCCAATATGCAGAAGCAACTTCTCGGGGGTATTGGCGATTTCCTTAAAAGTCTCCAACGCACTAGGAAACGGACCGTTTTCGTCTCCATCAATCGCTCCAAAATCGAATTCAGCAGCAAGCCGCGCGACAGGTTGCTCAATCATCCAATACTCGTCCTGAGAATCCTTACTAGTATTCAAAATCACCAAGTCCCTGGATGGTTTTGAAAACACGCTTGCTAGAACCAAACAATTTCATTAAATAGCGCACATTACTTCCCTTGGCATATTGCCACATTGTGGGACGGCTGGAATCCAGTAGAAGTCTTCCAAACCAGCTTGTTGGCGGCATAAATGCCTAGTTATGCAGCGACGTGTACATAATCACTCGACTGCTAGGCAACGGAATTTTTGCGCCATCTTCTCGTCTACCCTCGATATGAAACTTAATAACTTCGCGGATCTGATGCTCTAAGTCTTCAATTACCGCTTCGGGTTTAGAATCACAGAATAATGAAATCTGCATATTATTTCGTCTTGCAACACGTCCACCTTGACCTTAACCCTTCCCCATCTTTGGCACGATGGCGTGTAGGCCGCACCCTAAATTTCATATAAATATATCGTTTTATCATCGTTTATGGTTTGCAATACTTTTATATCTTTCATCTTCACTGAAGGTGTATTCAGAGGATTGTTATCCAAGACAACAAAATCTGCCTGTTTACCTATTTCAATAGAACCTTTTATGTGTTCTTCGAAATGTTGATACGCGCCCCAAATCGTAATAGCTTTTAAAGCATTAAGTGGTGAAAGCTTGTGCTCTTCACCTAGAACTCTGCCGCTTCTTGTAACGCGATTAACAGCGCTATCCAGTATTCTCATAGAGTTTGGGAATGTAACAGGCGCATCAGAGTGAATAGTAAACTGCATTTCGTTTTTTAGAAGCCATCCTGTGGGTGAAATATTGTTAGCTCTTTGTGGGCCAGCCACCGAGTCTCTATGCCAGTCACCCCAGTAGAAAGTATGCATGGGGTAAAGTGCAGGAAAAATGCCTAATTTTTTTAGTCTTTCAATTTGATCCTCGCGGGTGAACTGACCATGAATCATAACAGTGCGATGGTCACCAAGATTGCTTTCATCGTTAGCTCTTTCTACTAACTTGATCAGCTGATCAATTGCTGCATCCCCATTAGTATGGATTAGGAGTTGCCAGTGGTTCTTATAGGCCAACTGCATTAACTGATAGGCATCCTCATCACCAAACGCAGGATATCCAGAGTAATCATTAGTTTGACCCGTTGGCACCTCTAAATAAGGTTCTGTAAACCAGGCCGTTTTACCTTGCGGTGAGCCATCAAAGGTTAATTTTACCCCACCGATACGAAAGCGATTTTTGTAGTGGCGAGACATTAAATCACTTTGAAGAATAGGATTATCTTTGAGCACTTTAAGGTCAGGATAAGAAATAATGTCGATATCAAAACCGACTCTAGTCGCTATTTCTGGCAGCACGTTAAGAGTTGCTAAATCAGTTTTACCTTCTTGAACTGTCGTGAAGCCGTTCGATATATAACTATGTTCGCCTGCTTTATAAAGTTTCACTAGGTCTTCAGGAGTGAACTCTGGAATCATGTTAAAAAGTATCATGAAATCCTCATATTCTTGCATCACACCGTTCGGACTTTTGCCCTCAGCTTCTCTTTCAATAATTCAACCTGGTGGGTCTTCCGTCTCA
>CAYGNS010000523.1:0-2366 GCA_964351295.1 uncultured Gammaproteobacteria bacterium | reverse complement strand
GTTCCGCGTCATCGAGCGGACTCACGTGAACGACAGGCGCAGATGCTGCCGGGAAAATTTTCAATACGGCGTATGCGCAAAGCGCAACGAACACACTGGATTTCAGTAAGACTTCTAGCATCAATTAATTATAAACAACTATTTTCAATGAAAAGTCGCAATTTAGTCATTTTTTGAAGATCAACCACGTTGCCCACGTTGCCCACGTTGCCCACGGAGCAACGAGTCAATGTGGCGTTTTATGCATCCATGTGCGGCCGATTCTGATCGAAACCAAATGAATTGGTCGGTGGGTATTGTCTGAATAATGTCCGTGTTAGTTCAATTTAAGCTACCCGCCCTCATCACATTTCGCTCATTTTGATCAACCTCCATGGCAACTCGATAGCTCGTGCTTCGACCTCCACTCTCGTTTTGGATGAGTAGACCTGCCGATACGAGATCCTTGATATCTCTTAATGCCGTGTCTGTCGAGCATTTAGCTAATAGCGCGTACTTTGATGTGTTTAGGTGTCCCTTAAACTCTGGTTCAAGAAATCGATTAAGTACGCTCTTTTGCCTGTCATTTAGCCCGTGTGCTGTCGCTTTATCCCAAAATAATGCGCGCGAAAAAATATACCCTAGTGTGTGCTCCGCGCTTAAAAGTGCTCCATGAACGCATTCGAGATAAAACCGAAGCCAAGGGGTTATATCCAAGGTTGATCGCTGTTGTTGTTCCAGAGCCGCGTAGTAACTTTTTCGGTGATGATCGATTTCAGTTGAAACGCTGTAAAAGCGCCGACTTGTTGATTCAGCACGACAGAGCATGAGATCGCTTAACGCGCGCGCCGACCGGCCATTACCATCATCAAATGGATGTATGGTGAGAAACCAAAGATGGGCTACGCCCGAACGGATTACTGGATCTTGCTTTGAGGGGTATTCAACCCATTCTAATAGCCTCTCCATGTTGCGCGGAACGAGAGACGCTGGTATTGCCTCGAAATGCACTTTTTCTCGCCCGTACGAGCCGGACACAACCCGCATCGGCTCTGGTCCTGGTAATCGCCAGTCGCCCACATTGACGATGGAAAGACCGCTGCGGCCTGTGGGGAATAAAGCCCCATGCCATCCAAACAACCGTTCTTTCGTTACGGGAGAGGCAAAGTTTTTGGTCGCATCGAGCTGAACTTGAACAATACCATCAACATCTCTTGATCCCTTTCGCTGGAATGATTGAGTGAGGCCTAGTCGGCGCGCGATCGATGACCGAACATCCTCTCGATTAAGAAGCTCGCCTTCGATATGGGAAGTGCTCACCGCGTCGTCTGTTGCCGTTTCAAGAACGGCGGCATCTTGAAAATCCTGACGCATTCGCTCCGTTCGGCCGCTAAGCAATCCTTGGCGATATCGAATGTCTCCCAACAATGCGGCTAGAGCATCATGATCCCAATAGAAATTAGGCCAGTCGGGTTGTTGATGGATCCAAGTCATAGTGTGTTTGCGGTGATTAGTCGTATATATACCGCATAATCTGCGGTGAATACAGCATTAATCTAAGGAAATCGATTAATGGAATTCTCAGTGTCAACTGAATTGACCAGGTGCGCGACAAGCCCCCACGGTTTAGGGCGGGGGACTCTAACCTACCCGGTCACTCAGTAGCCCTAACGCAGTCGACTCGGCCATGTACTGGGTTACCTTGGCTTTCTTGGCATCGATACGCGCCTGATCTCGAACGAAACCAACCTCGAACGCTTCGTTGAGCATTTCCACAACCGCCAACACATCATTGTATTCATCGATCAACCGCTCTTGGCAGGAGAGTGCGACCCCCGTCTTTGAGTGAAGCCCAAACCGATTGGCTTTTGAACATTGAACGGCCAGCTCGGCGGCTTCTTCGCCTAATATGGTGAATAAGTGTTCTTGTTTATTCATCTGTTTGTCTTTACTGGTACTACTCAGTCCGTGCGTCAATTAAGGAATACTAATTTCGAAGTCGAACGCGACTCAACCATTAAATACTCAAAGCGCACAAAAAAGGGCAGCGATCCAATCGCTGCCCTTTCGTAGCTTCTCAATACCGAGGTCGACGATGTCACCTCGGCATGTCTCTAACAAATTAAACGCCTGTATTCACTTTCAGTTAAAACAATCGTTCCGCATTGCTGTGCTTTAGTGATCTTGGACGCTCCCGCCTTGTCACCCGCCACGAGCCAGTCAGTTGTCTTACTGAGCGATGACTGGGGGATTAAACCGAGCGATTCAGCTTCAGAGCACATGTCATCACGTGATAATGAGAGCTTGCCAGTAAAGACCACACGTTTGCCATGCCACTCTTTAGTATCCCCCGCGGGCGCAACAACGGCCGACGAATGTACCAGGTT
>CAYGNS010000522.1:0-2376 GCA_964351295.1 uncultured Gammaproteobacteria bacterium | reverse complement strand
TTACTAAAGGACATTCGTCGGCACCTCAAGCCAAACGGTATCGTGGCGATCGCGGTGCCGAACGAACTGGGCCCACTTATGCAGGATAGATTATTGACTCGTAGATCAACGTCGACAGAGCATCACTCTTTTGGTTCGTTTACCTATGGTGAGGAAATACATCTGACCCATTTCACACCTAATGTGCTCAAGGCGACACTTAAGCGTTTAGGGTTTAAGGTTCTTGCCTTTGGGGTTGACGATGTGCATGTAAATCGGTCGCGCTACGCAGTTGTTAAATACCACCTTAATAGGGTAGTAAATGCCGTCTCGAAAATTCATTTTGATAAGGCGATGTATATAGTGTGTCGCGCCAGTAAATGAAGGCTCCAGCCCAGAACTTGCGCGTCTTTTAAGGTATTCGGGATATTTTACGAACACCATAATTCACAAATTTTGAACCAGAAAAGCATCGGTACTGACAAGTTACCTAAGGCAGCAGGGAGGAGACAACATTCCAATTGGCTAAAGGTACCCAGTGGACCTTCAAAGTTCCACTTTATATAGGCTTCGAAAGTTAAACTAAGCTCGGCACCCCACTTTTTTGGAACGCGAAAGTTCACACGTCAGTAACGTAAATTGACACTCATACAGCTATAATCTCAACGACTATCATTCGATAATCAACGTTTGAGCCTCTCTACCTTACTCTCATAAGTGAGGCATTAAAACAATTCAGTTTTTAGAAAAGTAGAACAGGTGCTAACGTTCAAGATAGGACTTATTTGGGTATACGCAAAATCACCTTAGTACAACATGACTCAAACGAACCTTAGAGTAATTCTGTTGTGGCTGCTGATGGTATTCCCTGCTCCATCATTCGCAACCTGGTCCATCGTTGCTGTTGACCCAATCACAAGGCAAGTCGGTATAGCGGCCGCTACATGCAATTTTGGCATTCAGTTTATTGCTGGAACAGTGCCGGGCAGTGGCGTAATTGCTGCTCAAGCCGAAACGAGCCTCCGTGGACGTGATCACGCCAAAGCGCTGATGATACAAGGAGAAGGCGCTGATAATATACTCGTTGAGTTACAGCAGTCATCATTATACGAAGGCTGGTTTACCGCTAAATACCCATCATTGCAGTATGGTGTAGCAACTTTGAACCCGCATCCAGAGGCTGGGTTTATTAGTGGCGACGAAATTTTTCCGTGGTCGGGGGGTATAGCTGGCCAGAACTATGCGGCGCAAGGCAATACTCTTCGCAGTGAGAGGGTTATTGAGGTTTCGGCTGCAACCTTTGAAATGACGTCAGAGGGCAGTTGCCAATTAAGCTTCAGCGAGCGACTCCTGCGCGCACTCGAAGCAGGAAGAGATGCAGGTGGCGATAAGCGTTGTTTAGTTGAAAAACCTGCGCTGTCTGCCCTGTTGATTGTAGAGCCCTCACCTATCGAAACGGCGCTACCAACTACCACTCACCCGTCGCTCAGAATAGTTGCGCCCAGAGAAATAAGTCTAATCGAGGGTGTTTACTACTTAATCATGCCAGCCAACCCAGCGGAGGATTATGCCGACCCAATCAAGCTAGTGCGAGAACGATACGAAGCGCAAGGTGGAACACGCTGTGAATAGTGTTCGGGAGTTGACACACTCGATTGCTCTTTACTGGTTGGTTTGCGACTAAGTCCCTAAAAACAGTACGGACAAGTTAACGTTATAGTACTCACTTAGACAAGTTTCTAGTTTTTAACGACTAACGCTCGTCGTTCTTTAATTGCGCTATCAGCAATAGCCCAAGCAAAGCGATCAATGCCCCCGCAAAGCCGCTCCATGCTAGGCCCACAAGAGCGATAGTTGCGCCGCCAACTAAGGCACCAAGGCCCTGACCAAAATACAACATTGACCCGTTCAGAGCGAATGCGATGGTCGCAGCAGATCCTGCTGATTTTGCAATATTTGTTTGTATGATCGGTGATGTGGCAAACAGAGCGCCCGAACCAATTGCGATCGCAAAAATCAAAATAGGTAAGCTGAAAGGCCCCATGTCATTAAGCATTAATACGGTAAAAACAAACTGAGTTAGAGCGGTAGCAGTTAGGAGCATCGTTAGCCCACGCTTTGCTGGTAATGTGGCCAGTTTGGCACCCAACGGCAAACCCAACAGGCTACCAATACCTGTGGCAACCTGAACAGCACCTATCGCGGCACCTTCTATACCCGAGGCTTTAGTGATTAAGGGGCCGATAAAACTTACCGTTGCAAATGTGCCGGCAAAGCCGAGCATGGTTACACCCATTAAAATCATATTATTGCCGCGAAGAGCGGAAGAAAAGTTCTCGGTGCCTAATTGCGGTACGCTGACATGCTTTGGCGTTGCTAAAGCAATCACGAGTATTG
>CAYGNS010000521.1:0-2377 GCA_964351295.1 uncultured Gammaproteobacteria bacterium | reverse complement strand
TTTGGCGATTTCTTTGTAGTCGGCGCAGGCGATCGACTACGTACGATGACGCTTAATAATGAAGTGGATGCGGTCGAGGTTTTGGTGAATGGCACGGTACAAACTGAAGATACCCACGGCATAGAAACCATCAAAATTGATCGGGTACCGGTGCAAGCTTATTGCGTTGAATCAGCCTTAACCAAGCCAAACGATGAGCTCAGAGCTTTGGCCTATGATGCGATATCTGGCGTGGGTGCAAACCAGCTTGATCAAGCACATGCCATGATGGCCGCGATCAGCAATACCATTATTTACACGCCCAACTCCACCACTAGCGATCACACGGCGGCACAAGTTATCCTACAAGCCAAGGGGGTTTGCCAAGACCAAACACATTGCTTGCTGAGCATCGCCAGAGTAAACGGCATCCCCGCGCGCTACGTGACGGGCTATCTTTATGATCCTCAAAAAGGTGATAATTATGGCGAGAGCCACGCGTGGGCCGAACTGCACATTGAGGAGCTCGGTTGGGTCGGTTTTGACGCTACCAATCGTTGCTGCCCAAATGACCGCTATGTACGCATCGGCAGCGGATTAGACAGCCTAGACGCGGCCTTAATTCGCGGCATCTCTCGTGGAATGGGGGCTGAGTCGATGCATACAAATGTGCAAGTTAGTCAGGCTCAACAATAAAATAATCGCGCCGCTGGTTTTAGAGAAATGACGTATTGTGTTGGATTGAAGGTTGATGATGGCGTGGTGTTGCTCAGTGATACGCGCACCAATGCGGGGTTTGATAACGTATCAACGTACCGCAAAATGTTTACCTTTGAAGAGCCTGGTGAACGCATCATTGTGATCCTAACAGCGGGCAGTTTGTCGGTTACACAAACCATCATCGCCAAGCTAGAAGAAGCGACTGAAGCCGATAAAGAAGGCGAGTGCTCGGTGCTGAAAAGCGGCAGCACGCTCGAAATTGTGGAAATGATCGGCAACTTGCTCTCGCAGGTTAGCGCCGAAATTAACATCAAGATGGAACGCATGAGCCAGGCCGCGAGTGCTTCGTTAATTGTGGCGGGGCAAACGAAAGGCGGCAAACAACGATTGTTTTTGGTGTATCCAGAGGGCAATTTTATTGAGGCCACCAACGACACACCGTTTCTGCAAATTGGCGAACACAAGTACGGCAAGCCAATACTTGATCGAGTGATTCAACGCGACACGAGCTTGGAAGATGCACGCAAGGCAGCGCTGTTGTCGATGGATAGCACAATTAGATCGAATTTGTCGGTTGGCATGCCCTTAGATTTGGCGGTATTAAAGCGGGACTCCCTGCGCTTAGACCATCAAGAGCGTATAGAAGCAGGCGATGCGCGGTTTATGGCAATGTCAAAGGCGTGGTCGGATGCCTTACGCGAAAGCTTTAAGTCTATTCCTTAATTACTCGAATAAACGGGAAACCACCCGCGTCTTCCCCGCGAGAACCACAATTCGCTTCTTTATTTCAGCATAGTTTCTGAGTCAGAAACTATGCTAGACTGCCTATCGAGTGCATTCAGACTTAGTTTTACCAATGAGCAATATACGCAAAGATATCAAAGAGATGCCCGCCTACACTGTGCTAGAAGCAGCGCATTATTTGTCTGTGCCTCAAGCAACGGTTAGATATTGGTCTACAGGCCAAGGGGACTATCTGCCTGTTATTGATATTGCGCAAAAGTCTCCCGCCGTGCTTTCGTTCTACAACCTAGTTGAATTACACGTGCTGGCAGCTACGCGCAGACAGCACGAAGTGTCTATGCGCAAAGTAAAGGAGGCTATTCTTTATCTTAAAAAGAATACGTCCTCAAAGATGGGGGAGAAACATCCGTTGATCAGTGAGCAGATGCTCACGGATGGGCTAGACCTGTTCATTGAAGAAGCAGGCAGATTGGTGAGTATTAGTCAGGCCGGTCAAACAGCAATAAGAGAAGCGCTGAGTGCAGCGCTTCAAAGAATTGAAAGAAATAATCACGGTATTCCAATTCGTCTGTACCCATTCACTCGAACCGACATTAGAAATGCGCCGGCCATAGTGGTGATTGACCCAAGCTTATCGGCTGGTCGTCCCGTAATATCTGGCACAGGGCTAGCAACCGAAATAATCGCAGAGCGGTACAAAGCTGGAGAATCAGTGGAAGAGTTAGCGGATGACTATCAACGCCCTCAAAGGGAAATTGAAGAGGCCATTCGATGTGAGCTCAGAGTCGCAGCCTAAAGAGACAGTCTTTTTTCTGGATCGGAATTTTGGGACTAAAGTAATTGCGAATTTACTTCGCAACGCCGAATTTAAAGTTGAAATTCACGACGACCACCTTCCTCAAACGGCACCTGACGAGGAATGGATCTATTACGT
>CAYGNS010000520.1:0-2381 GCA_964351295.1 uncultured Gammaproteobacteria bacterium | reverse complement strand
CTACTCTTCTAAATCAGGTGGCGAGGTAATAAGACTCACCGATTCCACACCTGCTTCTTTAAGGATGACCATCGCTTGTAACACATCGTTGTACACCGCGTTTTTGTCGCCTCGCACTAAGAAATCTGTTTGCGGCTTCAATTCAAATAACGCCTTGGCATACACCAAAGTTTCTTCTCGGCTTTTTTCGAGATCGTCCACATAATATTTACCATCCGCGTCTACCGTTAAAATAAACGGCTCGGGCGAATCGGGGTTATATTGCACGGTATTCGCGTTAGTTTCGGGCAAGTCTACTTTCACGCCCTCAGTTAACAGCGGCGCAGTGACCATAAATATAATCAACAATACCAACATCACGTCGATGTATGGCACGACGTTAATCTCGGCAATCTGCTTGCGCTTTCGATCTCGGTAACTCATAGCGCCTTAACTACCTTTCTTCTCTACAGTAAGCTGACGATTGACAATACTCACAAACTCTTCCATAAATATTTCGTACTGCGTAATCAGTTTTTCCACATGGTACGAAAAGCGGTTGTAGGCAATTACGGCGGGAATCGCTGCAAACAAACCCATGGCGGTGGCAATCAGCGCCTCGGCGATGCCAGGTGCCACACTCGCCACCGTGGCTTGTTGGGTTTGCACGCCGAGTGCACGAAAAGAATTCATAATGCCCCACACCGTACCGAGCAGGCCGATATACGGGCTCGTAGAGCCCACGGTGGCCAAAAACGGAATCTGCGACTCAAGATGCTCAATTTCGCGACTCAGTTCTACCCGCATAGCGCGTTGTACGCCCTCAAGCAAGTCCGCATTATTGGCGTAGCCGCGTTCGGATAGGCGTTGGTACTCGCGGTAACCCGCAACAAAAATCTCAGACATACCCGAGCCCGCCTCGCGTTCGGCCGAGTATTGCTTGTACAGCGTTTGCATGCTGCCGCCCGACCAAAACTCGCGCTCGAATTTGTTGGTTAAGGCCCGCTCTTTGCGGATGGTCATATACTTGGTAAAAATAACCGACCACGAAAACAGCGAAGCCAGCAGTAGAATGAGCATCACGAGCTGCACCGGCACACTTGCCTCTACAATCAACGACAAGATTGACATACTGTCGGCCGCTTGCGCTGAGGCTTGGCTAAGGGCTGTTACAGTCGTTGGATCGACCGCTAATGGTTGGGCGATGTCTTCAGCCGCTTGTTGAGCAAAAATTGCCGTTGAACTCATGTTGTTTCTCTCACTTCTGGAAATAGCACACTTAGGTGCGTCTGCTCACTGCGCTAAGCCCTCGCCGCTAATACGTAAACTCTAGCGAGCGCAGTGATGGTTATTAAATGGAAATGCTGCGAGCCCACATCGTCGAATAAATCATTGAGATGTGCCATGGCCTAAGCAATTGCTAACTCATTGTACGACATGCGTGCAGCACATGAGCGGCACTCGCGACTCATCTGCTATTACCGCTCAGCATCGTCTTTAAGTGCCTGCTGCAAGGCGCTCGGCATGGGCGCTAATGTATAGGAAGAGGCACTTAATGTCGCCAGCTTTATTACGCCTTTGCACACAAGCTGGGCCTGATTATAGATACATTGTTCGGCAATTAATTTTACCTTACCCACGTGCAATGCGCGTGTCTGCACGATTAATTGTTCGAACAACTTAGCCGGTTTAACAAAATCTAACTGCGCCTCTTTTACAACAAACATCAGGTTTTCGTGCTCAATTAAGTCGGCCACGCTAAACCCCAGCGAATCGAGCCAGTCGCAACGACTGCGCTCCATAAACTTAAGGTAGTTGGCATGATACACAATGCCACCTGCGTCGGTGTCTTCGTAATAAATACGAATGGGCGTAGTAAACACTACTCGTTACTCCTTGGCAAACAAGCTGGTTTGCGCTTGGCCATCTTGCTTGGGGTCGGTCAAACCAAAATAAGCCCATGTGCGCTTGGTAACCATGCGCCCGCGCGGTGTGCGCATCATAAAGCCCTGTTGAATTAAGTAGGGCTCGATAACATCTTCCAGCGTACCCCGCTCCTCGCCCACCGCAGCCGCTAAGCTGTCGATACCCACCGGGCCACCATCAAATTTTTCCATAATGGCGCGCAACAACTGTCGGTCCATCCAATCCAAACCATGTGGGTCTACTTCCATCATGTCGAGTGCTTTGCCAGCGATTTCCTCGGTTATGCTGCCGTCGCCTTTCACTTGGGCATAATCGCGTACCCGCCGCAGCAAACGATTGGCAATACGGGGCGTGCCGCGCGAGCGTCGCGCAATAGTATCTACGCCAGCCGGTTCGACCGGTATATTGAGGATGCCACTGGAGCGTCGCACAATATGCGCCAAGTCGGAGGTGTTGTAATACTCAAGGCGCTGCAC
>CAYGNS010000519.1:0-2385 GCA_964351295.1 uncultured Gammaproteobacteria bacterium | reverse complement strand
CATCTAAACTGTGTGCGAGGTCTGCATCCATTTTACGCACACTGCCAACGTACTTTAAACATTTGGGACACTCTTTTGTATGTTCTACAAAAGACGGCTCTTGACTATGGGGCTCCGACAACGCAAGCCGTTTAAATTCAAGACAATCCATAGCGTGCTCGGCGCTCATAACTCACCCACCACGCCCAAAGCGGGCGTTTGTTCATGCCCTAAAATCTGTCTCATTTTCTTTCTAGCTCTAAACAATCGCGTCATAACAGCGCTCGAACTCACTCCCAAAATAGCAGCAATTTCGTCGCACGAAAACCCACCAAGCACCTGCATTTCAAGCGGATCACGGTACTCGTCGGGCAGTTTTTTAAGTGCGTTTCTAAGTGCAAAAGCCTCGGGGGTATCATCGTAGCCAAGCTGTTCATCGGCGATACCATCCATTGATTCTAAGTCTTGATACTCAAACCGCTTACGCTCGAACTGTCGCGCGTGCTCCCTGCGAAAAATCGTAAACAGCCATCCTTTGGCAGCTTTCGCTTCACGCAAACTGTCTAACGATTTCCACGCTCGCAAAAATGCTTCTTGCATGACGTCCTCGGCCATCGCTTTATCTTTACACAACCACAATGCATATTTGTACAGGTCTGTCGAGTGCGCCTCGATCAACAAGGCGTATTTGCGGTTTTTATCCATCGTGTCGTAATTGACCTGATCAGGCCCACTTTCATTACTTATTTCATGCATATTTATGGGCTTTTTAACAAAAAAGATTCAAGGGTGCGCAAAACCGCTGTGGGTTGCTCTACATGCAACCAATGCCCCGCAGCGGGGATCGATACGAGCTCCGCGTTCGGGAACAGTTGCCAAATGGAATCTTGATGCTTGGCGTCTACATACGCGGACAAGGCGCCTCGTACGAATAAGGTAGGCAGGTTGATGTCTGCACCGACATTAGACTCCGAAATCGGAAATCCGATTATCTCATCCATATAATCGTACAGCACTCGCAAGTTTAAACGCCAGACGTACGCACCAGGGGAGCCGGTTAAGCTTTGTAGCAAAAACAGTCGAGTGGCTTTATCGGGTATCGCATTTTCCAACATGCGGTCGGCCTCACTACGCGAGGCTAAATCGTGTACGTCTAACTCCAGCATCGCCGCTAAAAACGGTGCATGCGAATGCGTATAGGCTACGGGAGCTATATCCAGCACACTTAAACTGATCACGCGTTGAGGGTGCCAAAGAGCACAGAGCATGGCCACCTTCCCACCCATGCTATGTCCAATAAGGTGGACCTGCTGTGCGTCTAAGGTGTCGATAAATTCAACTAAGTCCGCCACCATATCCGCATAAGTATGCGAGTCACTGTGCGGCGACTCACCGTGATTACGTTGATCAATTACGTAAACGTCCCCTATCTCACTTAATTGTTGCGCAAAGGAACGCCAATTACGTGTAGACCCAAAAAGACCTGGGATTAAAACCACAGGAGCAGCCAATTTTGCCTTAGAATTAGGTGCGGCGTTGGTAGGCGTCGTGTGCTTTTGCAAGTAGAGTTTCATCACTCGTATCATAGCAATATTTTGTGTCGCGTTCTTGCTCCGCTGCTCGAGGCTGCTGCGTTAAAGTGCCAAGCGCACCACACACTTTATAAGTGCGTTTCTAATTAATCACACATACGCCGAGGCCATTATGTGGGAGCTTGCTCTATTGTTGCTTACTGGCGTTGCCACGGGCTTTTTAAATGTAATGGCCGGCGGCGGATCGATGTTGTCGGTGCCAATTATGATTTTTCTAGGCGTACCTGGCACTGTCGCCAATGCCACCAATCGCATCGCCATACTGCCACAAAATATCGCTGCCGTAATTGCCTTCGCGCGCCAGGGCTTTGCCAATTTCAAACTTAGCCTAAGCTTAGCGCTCTGCACCCTACCAGGGGCGCTCATCGGCTCTTATGTTGCAGCCCATATTCCCAATGACAACTTCAATACCTTGTTGGCCATTATTATGGTGGCGGTACTCATCATCATGTCCTTACCCGACGGACATTCGGCAAAGCCCCTACCCGAGCGAGCAGGCAATGCAAACGTAACGGTGTCGCGAACCCGTATGCTCTGGGGGCATATTTTGATGATTGCCATTGGTTTTTGGGGTGGCTTTATTCATATTGGCGTGGGCTTTTTGTTAATGCCTGTACTGAATCGCGTAATGCAAATGGACTTAGTTACCACCAACTCACATAAAGTGTTTATTGTGTTGGTGTACACGGCGGTGGCGCTCGTGGTTTTTTCGTCGCAATTGAGCTTAAACTGGAGCTACGGATTGGCACTCGCACTCGGCACGATCACGGGTCGAACGCTTGACGCCAATGTGCAAATCAAACAACTGGTGGGC
>CAYGNS010000518.1:0-2387 GCA_964351295.1 uncultured Gammaproteobacteria bacterium | reverse complement strand
CTTTTTCGCGAACGTGGTTGGACCCCGTGCCAAAACTCTCTTCACCGCACAACGCAATTTTATGTGCATCCATTAAATTGCCAAAAAACTTCCACCCCGTAGGGGTTTCGTAAATAGGGATGCCTAATTTTTGCGCTACGCGATCAAGCGCAGGGCTAGTTGGCATCGACCGCGCGACGCCCGGCAGGCCGTCGGCGTATCCTGGCAACAAATGTGCATTGGCTGCCAGCACAGCGAGCGAGTCACAGGGATTAATGTAAGCATCTTTACCCAGCACCATATTACGATCGCCATCGCCGTCCGACGCCGCACCGAACTGTACTTTTGGATCAGCATTAACCATCTCGACCAGTGCATGAGCGTGAACCAAGTTAGGATCAGGATGGCCACCACCAAAATCTTCTAAAGGCACTGCATTAATAACCGTCCCTTTAGGCGCGCCCAAGCGGCGCTCCAAAATCTCTACCGCATACGGGCCGGTAACGGCATGCATGGCGTCAAAACGCATTCCAAAATTCGGACTTTGCAAGAGCTTTGCCACCGCATCGAAATCGAACAAGCTCGCCATCAGATCAGCATAATCCGCGACGGGGTCGACCACCTCAATGATCGCGTTATGCACAGCGGTCACACCGAGTCGATCAAGATCAATAACAGGCATATCAACATCCCGATAATGCTCGAGCGACAGAGTGTGAGCGTAAATCTGTGCCGTGACGGCTTCGCTCGCAGGCGCGCCATTAGCGCCATTGAATTTAATCCCAAAGTCAGCATCGGGACCGGCGGGATTATGGCTGGCCGACAAAATAATACCGCCAATCGTATGCCTCTTACGGATCAAGTGCGAAGCCGCTGGCGTAGATAAAATGCCGCCCTGACCCACAATTATATGCCTACAGCCATTAGCCACCGCTAGGCGCAGAATAATTTGAATTGCCGTGCGATTAAAATAACGACCATCACCACCAACCACCAGCGTCGGTTGGTCGCTTTGCGCAGCATCGCCCAACACCACATTGAAAATGGCTTGTACGAAGTTCTCTAGGTAGTGCGGCTGGGTGAACTGTTCAACCCGCTTACGCAAACCCGACGTGCCGGGCTTTTGATCATCAAATGGTTTAGTTGGTAACGATACAAACGAATAAACAGAGTTGTGCATACGGACAAGTAGGCGAGCGTCGTAGAATGAGTGAATAAGCAAGTGTTCAAAAAAAACCTTGTTTGCTCAACCCATTATACTCGCCCCAGCTTGCGCCTGCATGTTCCTAAACCCATCACATTGCTCCGCCCTTAAACTAATACTACACAAGCTCCACGGCATCGGGCTCGCGCAAGAAATACGTGGCGAGCACAATTAGGGCTAAGGGGAAGATAAACAGCACCATAAAGCTCAAGACCACGGTAAGCTCAAAGAGCCCTTGGATTAACGTAATCGCCGCGAATATCTTGAGCACTGCGGGCAGGGCCACGGAAGTGCGTAGCAACACCACGCCCAGCAAAATATCGAGCACTCCAAACAGCACCATCGCGCTAGTACCGACGGCCAGCGCCGCCGTTAATAACGTGTCTTTACTAGCAATTAGCGTTTCAGCCGACATCGTGCTCGCGGCAATATCCACCAACAGCGTACTCATAAACCCAGCATTCACGGTGATCATAATCCATAGCACCACGTTTAAGCTGCGGTAATTGAAATGATCATTAAGAATGCGCATTAAACTGAAGTACACATAAATCGTAAGAACACCGAGTAATACAAAAAGCGCATCACTTGCATTAAGTTGCTGAATATCGGCCCACACAGATTCGACAATTTGATCTTGGTGCAGCGGAAAATGTCCGATCCAATAGATCGGGAAGAGAATTGCGAGTGCTGCCGCCGCTAAGGTCGGCCATAAGTAATCAGTATTGTTCATATCGGTCTCCAGTTTAGTGCGCTAGGACGATTGCTCGTCAGCCGCGTTTGATTCGCCTACATACTCCAAAATATCGCCAGGCTGACACCCCAGTTCGCGGCAGATTGCCGCGAGCGTTGAGAAGCGGATGGCTTTGACGCGTCCTGTTTTGAGCAGCGACAGATTTGTCATTGAAATACCCACTCTCTTAGCAAGCTCTTTCAAAGAGATCTTGTTCTTGGCCATTTCGACATCAAGGTTTATTTGAATTTCCATGCGCGAATCCTAAAGCATAAATTTACTCTAATCAATATTTATTTTATGTTTAACATAAATTAATTGATTTATATCGACAAACCTCTGTTATTTCCGCCGTCTTCCCCGCAGAGGCTGGGATCCATTATCTGGCACGATGCTAAACCATGGCTTCCCGTCCACGCCTCGGCAACTGCTCCTGCGTTGCACTACTCGCTGCGTCCATGCAGCGATGCG
>CAYGNS010000517.1:0-2390 GCA_964351295.1 uncultured Gammaproteobacteria bacterium | reverse complement strand
GGGCTCTGGCGTACCAAAAAAAGTACTCTCGCCACAGCAATTCAAACAAAATCCAGTACGTGGACTCGTTGGCTGAGTGTCGTTGTTCAAAGCGGCGCAACTGGTCGGTTATCTCTCGTACTGAGACACTGCCTTGCGCTAACCACAAGCTGAATTTGGTTGAATGCGTCCAGGCGCTCAAATCATTACGTTGTTCCTTGTAAATTAGTGCCTGTGTGCCCGTGAAGTAGTTCAGTACATGAGCGAGTCCTGCTGTTTCGCCGCCTACGGCAATGGCGTCGGGCAAAGTAGCCCTGGATGCCACGCTGGTGGTTGGGGCTGACGTGTGAGTAATCGGCTGTGTCGAGGGAGGTGGGGGCAATCGTGTTACCGATGCCTCGGGTGGGTTAATTATTAAGGGTTCTACTAAACGTCGAAACTGAGAAAACGTATCGGGTAATGCGGTCAGTTGAAACGGCAGGTCATCTTCGCTCAGCAGCGTATTAGTGGCTGTTTCAATCACTTGTAAATTGGTAAATCGACTATGGAGCTTGCTCAATGTGCGCGCCTCAAAGAGCCCTGCGGGCTGACTTCGATATAAATGCGTTATGCCCAATTGCGTCACGAGAGAGGCCAACACTTGCTCTGGATGGCCTGACATAAGCAGTAAGGATTGGCCCATGCTCGATAGTTTGGTGCTGAGGTCGGCGAGGGCTTGGTCTAAAAAGCGGGTACGGTGCTGGCTTAGACCTGCATCAACAAAGCGGTTCGATCGGTTTAAGCGAGGGTCAGCCACGTAGACGCATACGAGTTCGTCCACTTGCCGTGCGGCTTTGCTTAATGCCGGATGATCGTGCAAGCGTAAGTCACGGTCGAACCAAAATAGGCCGATGGATTTCATAAGGGAAGTGGTTGGGAAGGGATGTCTGGCGAGCCCTACGCTAACAGCGTAAGGGTGAATGACATGTTAAAGGCGACGTTGTGCTTAAACTTGTGCTTGTGCTTGGGCGGGGACGCCCAATGGGCTGCTACTTACTCGGTTCCGTGGCAGATGTTTTGCACGGTTTGCCGCGCATTGCTTACGCGTTTAGTTCAAAGTTAATCACTTTTAAAGTAGCTTGTATGGCGGCGAACACCTGATTGGAATGTACGCCCCGAGTTGTCATTTTGCGCTTATTGGCAAGCTCCCAAGTGATGGACGCTTCTGTTAGGGCATTGGTTTGCCCGCCCTTGGGAATGTGTACTTCATAGTCGACCAGTTTGGGACGACGAAACTCCGTGTGCTCCTGCAAAATGGTGTCTAGGGTACGGGCAAACGCATCGTATGCACCGTTACCAAGTCCTTTGGCACTGAATGATTCGCCATCAATCAGAATGGTTAAGTCCACCTCAGACTGCCCATGTAAGGGACTGGTCATGGTGCAATCAACTAAGCTCACACGCTGGCCTTCGCCACTTTCGAGCACATCGGTAATAATGAAGGGTAAATCGTCGACGGTGATGGTTTGCTTTGAATCACCTAATTCAATCACTTTCGCGAGCACTTTCTGTTGATCCTCGGCCGAAAGGCTAATGCCCAGCTCGTCGAGATTTTTCTCCAATGAAGCTTTACCCGCCAATTTGCCGAGTGCATAAGTACGTTTACGCGCGAAGCGCTCCGGCGTTAGTTTAGTGACGTACAAATTGCCTTTTTTATCGCCGTCGGCATGAATGCCTGCTGTCTGCGTGAATACATCGGTGCCAAGGATCGGTGCGTTGCACGCGACAAATTTGCCCGAAAAGCTCTCGACCATTTGACTCACATCAATGATGTGTTGCTCATTGATATTAAGCTGTACTCCCAATTTGTCTTTTAACACGACGGCGACTTCAGCCAACGATGCATTACCCGCGCGCTCGCCTAAGCAATTAACTGTACAGTGAATGGAATGGATGCCAGCTTCCACGGCCGCCATTACATTGGCCGTGGCCAAGCCATAATCATTGTGTGGGTGAAAATCAAATTTAAGAGTAGGAAAGCGTGTGACCATATCACTAATTGATGCGCTCACTTCCCGCGGCGACATTACCCCTAAGGTGTCGGGTAACATCACGTGTTCGATGTCTTGTTGGAGCAAACTCTCGGTTAATTCGTAAACATAGTTTGGGTTGTCGCGGTATCCGTTTGACCAATCTTCCAAATAAACATTTACGCGTACACCTTGTGAGCGCGCGTAGTCGATGGTTTGTTTAACCATCGCGCGATGTTCCTCAGGGGTTTTACGCAATTGCGTGCGACAGTGCGTTTCGCTGCCTTTAGTCAGCAGATTGCTCACTTCGCCGCCGGTGGCTTTAATCCAGTCGACACTGCGCGTGTGATCAACAACACCCAACACTTCGACTGTGTGCAGATGACCGTGTTTAGCGGCCCA
>CAYGNS010000516.1:0-2395 GCA_964351295.1 uncultured Gammaproteobacteria bacterium | reverse complement strand
CACCCACTCCACCCCGCCACCCGTCCCCCGAACTCGCAGAGCCTCGGCACTCGGCACCGGCATGGTAAATACGCTCGCACGACCTTTAATGTCGTCGGGTAAGTTGAGCTGACGCGACAATAAAATCAGGGTTTGATGCGCTGCTTTAAGCTCAAGGTCCTTTAAATAACGAATAACGGTTGGATCGTCCAAGTAGTGATGAAAGTCCACCAAAATATAAACACTTGGCTGCTGCGTTGCCAAGATTTGTCCAAACAACTGATTAAGGTCCTTGAGCAGCGGCAGAGCGCTATAACCTTCGCTTAAGCGCTCTAAACCCTGCGTAACCGTCCACTGAAAATACGCTCTAGAGGACCGTGTTGCAAGCCTTCGAAATCCTTCGATAAACCGAGCCTCTTGCTCAGTCTGTAACACAATCAGGCGCTGACCCGATTCGATCAGCACCTCGATATCATGCAGTTTATCCACTGCCTAGTGCTCGCAACATTGGCGACGAAAATTAGGCACAATCAATTAAGAACTCGGCATTAAATGCAGAAGCGCTGCGACAGTGGCATCGACACCGGCCGTTACGGCAGGCTCTGGTTCGATCTTAAACAGTGGACTGTGATGACTAGCGATCGGCGTTCCGCCCTTTTTTGCCTCGGCAAGGTCTTCGACTGACGTGCCGCCTACCCTAAAATAGACGCTCGGAATGTATGGGTCGGTGGTGAAAAACGGATAGTCTTCGGCACCCATACCCGAGGGCTGTAAATTGCTAACACGGCTCTCGCCCAAATTAGCGATCCATACTTTACGCAAGCGCTGTGCCAACGCAGCGTCGTTGACAGTAGGGGGCACACTTTCGGTTGAAACCGTCACTTCCGGCAGCTTGTCTTCAGGTAACCCGGCCACGCGCCCCATGTTCACGGCAATACGTTCGATACCGTCTAACAAGGTCTTGCGGGTCGCTGGGTTGGTATTGCGCACCGTTAGCTGCAATACCGCGCGGTCTGAAATAATATTATGTTTGGTGCCAGCATGAAACGAACCCACCGTGACTACGCCAGGTTGACGCGGAGGCAGCTCGCGCGAAACAAGTGTTTGCAGAGCCAATACAATTTGCGCACCAAGCACAATAGGGTCTTTGCCGGCATGGGGGCTCGCGCCATGCGCGCCTACGCCATGAATTACTATATCAACGGTGTCGGCACCTGCATATGGACTGTCATCTACCACGTTAATGACGCCTGCTTCTAGGCCAGCCGATACGTGCAAGGCCAGTCCATAATCAGGTTTTCCAAAGCGCTCATATAGGCCATCGTCCATCATGGCTTTTGCACCAATAACACGTTCTTCAGCAGGTTGTACTACCAACATCAGAGTGCCCGACCATTCGTCTTTGCGTGCTTGCATTTGCCGAGCTGTGCCGACCAAACTCGTGATATGTACGTCGTGGCCGCAAGCATGCATTACTGGCACCTCTTGTCCGGTAATCGGGCTGACCTGAGTAGCCTTACTCGCATAAGCCAAGCCTGATTTTTCCTCTACTGGTAAACCGTCCATATCGGCACGCATACTCACGAGCGGGCCTTCGCCATTTTTTAATATGGCGACCACTCCCGTACCACCCACGCCCGTAGTAACGTCAAAACCGGCATCGCTGAGCTCCTGCGCCATACGCTCGGCGGTTTTATGCTCCATCAAGCTGAGTTCAGGATTGGCATGAAAATGCTTAAACAGCGCCTCAAGATGCGCTTGATAATCTTGGCTGACAGAAGCCGATGCTCCCGCTTGCGCGAGCGGTGCACCTACTAATGAGAGTGGTGCACCCACTAACAAACAAATAACGGCGGTAAACAACAAAGTGGCTTTTTGGGACATAACGCTCTCCTTTTATTTAACCTCCTTTTTACCACAGTCTTAGAAGAGCGACATCCACAAGTTGATCTGCAGAGCGACTAGATTGACAATTTCATCGACAGCAAACTAAAAATGGCTCCCCTAGCTCCGCCCAGTCGATTGAGTCGAGCACCATAACGCCCCAATTTTCGACTGTCTTGGTTGGCCACTAGTGCCTGTGGCACGTTACCAGCAAATAAGTCCGCATAGAATTGCGCGTTAGTAAGCGTCGCCGAAGATGGCGGTGGCAAGTCCACAAAACTATTCATCAACAACCCCCCACCTTGCCCTGAGCTTTGCAGCGGGTTTATATAGAGCGCGTTAAGCCGAATCTCACGGTCCCGCACTATGAGTGTGAACTCGCCTTCAATTTGTGCGCGCAGATCGCGAATGTCCAGAATATTGTGCTTTTCATAGCTCAGACTCATTTTGTCGACGGAGCCGCTCAACCAACCGCGAGAGGTTCGCCCCTCAGAACGCGCCACATACTCCTGACCGACAATGGCATTTAATT
>CAYGNS010000515.1:0-2404 GCA_964351295.1 uncultured Gammaproteobacteria bacterium | reverse complement strand
GTGTGGGAACAAATTGGCGGCCTAGATGAAGCGCAGTTCAAAGTAGCCTACAATGACATCGATTACTGCTTAAAAGTTGAAGCAAGCGGCTTACAAATAATTTGGACACCTGAAGCAGAGCTCTACCATCATGAGTCGGTGAGTCGCGGTGACGATCTCTCCGAACAGCACATTGCCCGCTATTTTCGTGAGCTTGCGGTGTTTCAAAAGCGCTGGAAGTCAAAAGGGTTTGTGGACAAATATTACAATAAGCACCTGCGGATTAGTGATGAAGGGGTTTACCCGCAAATGCCCAGTAACGAGGCTGACAAACTGCTTCGAGTAGGCGGATCAGGCTGAGACTAGCCTTCGAGGTCGCATTTTTTGATGATTCAACGTCAATGGGTGTGCTTTAGTGCAGTAATGTTTCGTATAATCACGCGCTTAAATTTAGATGAGCTGGATTTTGCGCGCAGATAACCAGCAGATTAAACAGGACCAAGCCCCATGGATGTTTCTATCGTAGTGCCTTTCTTAAACGAGTCGCCTAATTTAAAGCCTTTGTGTGAAGAGCTTAAAATGGCGCTCGATTCAATGGACAAAGAGTATGAGATCGTCTTTGTAGACGACGGCAGTACTGACGATGGTGTTGCGGTACTAGAAGCGTTTCGTACCCAAATGCCGCAAATAAAGGTAGTGAGCTTTCGGCGCAATTTCGGGCAAACTGCGGCCATGGCGGCAGGGCTTGATTTCGCGCAGGGTGAAGTGATTGTGACCCTTGATGCGGATCGACAAAACGATCCTGCCGATATTCCTGCCTTAGTAGCTAAATTGGATGAAGGTTATGACATGGTGTGCGGTTGGCGTTTTGACCGACAAGACAAATATGTGTCGCGCAGGCTACCTTCGATGCTGGCGAATAGGCTGATCTCAAAAATCACCGATGTGAGCCTGCATGACTACGGTTGCACACTTAAAGCAATGCGGAAAGATTTGGCTAAGCGAGTAACGTTGTACGGCGAAATGCATCGCTTTATCCCGGCGGTGGCCAGTGGCGTAGGGGCTAAAATTGCCGAGGTTAAAGTAAACCATCGGGCGCGCACAGCGGGCGTGTCTAAGTATGGGATATCGCGTACTTTTCGAGTGGTTCTAGACTTGATTACAGTCAAGTTTTTGCTGCGTTTTCATGCGCGGCCCTTACACTTTTTTGGTATGCCGGGTTTAGCGCTGGGTGGTATTGGTGGGTTGCTCATCGCCTATCTAACCATTGCGCGGCTATTCTTTGCGGTGCCACTCGGTGATCGGCCACTGCTGATATTCGCCTTTATGCTATTAATAATTGGCTTGCAGTTTATTTTGTTTGGCTTGATTGGCGAAATGCAAACGCGCACCTACTACGAAAGCCAGAAAAAGCCGATCTACCATGTGCGCGACACGTTGGGCTTTGAGCCTCAAACCAAGCGCAGCGTAGCGGCCGCCAAATCGGCGTCGGCCAAACAGGCGACGGCGCAGGCTCGTAGCAGCACCGCCAAACGCGCCGCTAACACGAACAAGACAGTGGCTAAAGCGACCCCCAAAAAAGCCCCAAAGTCTGCATAACAGCGTCGAGCTGATTGGTAGGTATGCCAAAGCACTCGGTATTAGCGGTCTTTGTAGCGTACAACCCTGATGTCCGCTTGCTGGCAGACACCGTGCAATCGGTACTATTGCAAAATTGCGATTGTTATGTGGTAGATAATGCTTCTAGTCCTGCTTTCGAGTTGCCCCTAGGTTGTGATGGTGTAACACTCGATCGTCAACCGAGCAACCGTGGTTTAGGTGTCGCGCAGAACATAGGCATTCGTGCGGCGCGTGTAGGTGGTTATGACTACGTGTTGTTATTTGATCAGGATAGTTGTCCGAATCCAGGGATGGTTGCCGCGCTATTGCAGGCGCATCAACAAAAAGCACAGACATCATCGGTGGCGGCAGTCGGCCCCGTCTACGCGAACCGACAGGGCGAAACAGAATCCTTTTTTGTTCGTTTTGGAGCACTGAAATTCAAGCGCGTTTACAAATCTCAAGCGGATGGGGACGGCTGTATTGCGGCCGATTTTTTAATATCGTCTGGCAGTCTGTTTAGCATAGACGTCTTTGATAAAGTGGGTCTAATGGACGAGACTCTGTTTATCGATCATGTAGATACCGAATGGTTTTTACGCGCTCGCGCGTTGGGTTATCAAAGTTTTGGCGTGGCCGCTGCATCTATGCGGCACGCGTTAGGGGAAAGCACCCATCGCATCAACCTTGGTGGTCGCGTACGCAATGTACCGCAACACAAGCCGTTTCGTTATTACTATATCTTTCGCAACTCAGTGTTGCTGTATAAACTTGGTGGTGTTTCAGTGTTGTGGAAATGGAATGATGTGCAGCGTCTGTTGCAAAT
>CAYGNS010000514.1:0-2417 GCA_964351295.1 uncultured Gammaproteobacteria bacterium | reverse complement strand
ATTCAATCACGTGATCAAATTGCTGTAAAATATCGCCTGCTGCTCGGGCATCTTCGCCATTTGCCAACATCGACTGACTGTCTAAATTGGGAAGGTTGTTAGTAATGCAGCCTGTTTTAAATCCAGCCTCACGTACCTTAGCCAAAGCCTCGATCATCACCGGCTTTAGGGTCAAACTTAACAACGAAAGCAGAGTGGCGCCCGACACCCGATATCCCGCGGCTTGCGTTTCTAGAGCAAAGGCCGTATCGAACTGCTGCTGATCAATCTCGGCGCGCTCAAACTGAGCCCAGGCATTATGGTGGTGATTGGTTTTTATAACCCCACCCAAAAACTGCTTGGGTAGATTGTGCGCTTGCTCAAACTTAGCAAACTCTTCCACCGGAGAGCTCGTAAAAACACCGCCAAAATCAAATATAACTGCTTTGAGAGTGTGCATAATTGTTCAGTTGGTGGAGTAAGCGTGCCGCTAGCGCACACTGAGTGTTTAGCTAGACGTCGTATCGCCGAGGGCTATTTCGCCCACTAAATGCGGGCGACGTCCCGTAGGTCCCCGCAGCTCAAAAGGAATAAGATTACCTTCCTGTTCGTGCATCATGGTGACCGTTGCAGGTAAATAGATGGGAAGCTTAAAAGCGGCGCGGATGCGTAACGGTTGATCCCATTCGTCATTCCACAAATGCGCGATACAGCGGCTTTTACTCCACATACCATGCGCGATATGCCGACGAAAACCAAGCAGTTTGGCGGACGCGGTATAAAGATGAATGGGATTAAAATCACCCGATGCACGCGCATAGCGACGTCCTCGATTGCCGGGAATGCGCCATTGTTCCACCACCTTGTATTCGCGACCCGGTTGGTGCGTACGCGGTGCTGATTGCTTTGTTGCCAGTTTGCGCCGAATAAGAACGGTCGATATGGCTTGCCAGACAGGATCTCCCGCAACGGAGACATCATTAACAAAGTCCACCTCATAGCCATTAGGCGTAACTCTAAGCGGCGAAGTATGTACCGTAAAGTCGAGCGCTTCATCCACGCGTAGTACTCGCGTTTGGTTAATCTGATTGCGCAAATGTACTACGCCAATTGGGTTAAACGGAAACTCAGGTGCCAACATTAATTTGATTTGCAGCGCGGTGGACATCACCTGTGGGAACGTAATGGGTAATTGCCCGTTATCTCTAAACCCGCATACCTCGCGGAACTTGTCGAGTTGTTTGGCATTGGGTAGCACCCCACGTACGGTGATACTCGCAGGCGTTAATTGCGGCGACTGAGTATTGGCTTTATGTACTAATCCTGCACGCAACAGCATGAGCCCTGCGCTCGGCATGGCACTCAAAATGGTCTGCGCGGAATCAAGCCTGCTCATCGCTACGACTAAATGGCGTCTAAAACTTCAATTTCTGGGGCCGCGGCTACCAGCGACGCGAGGGCTTTATTCGCCGCCATAAAGTAGTCGGTTATGCCATGCGCCTTTAGATCCGCTGCCGAACGATAGCGCTCCAACACTTTATACATTTGTGGATCAGTTTTGCTTTTGTGTAATACGTAAAATTCAGTGCCTTCTTCATTCGCCAATACTTTTTCTGCGAGTTCTGTAAATACACGCTCAAACTCCGCGTTTTTACCTTCACGCACCTTGATGGTTGCAATTACACCTAAAGCCATAGATCACCTACATAATTGGGTTATAGACCAAGCCCGACATGCTTGAACTTTGCAGTGCATAGTATGTTCGACGGGGTTGTCGGTTCTGTTAAGTTGTTGAGTGTATAACGGATTCGCTAGCTGTGTGAAACGCGCTGCAGTTTAAATGACCGTCGAAGCCCCTAAGTGATGACATCCGGCTGCGAGCGTTGCGTGAAGTGTGCAATGCGCGCAATTTGCTCAGCCGCCGAAATCACTGGAGCCAAGGCGTGTTGCGGCGCGAGGGCGAGGTCATCGCCACGATAATAATTGCAGTACACTCGCAGGGTAGCCCCTGATGTTCCCGTGCCCGATAATCGAAATACAATTCGTGCATCCGCAAACTCTATACGTATTCCTTGCTGATGACTTTGCGAATGATCAACGGGATCCACATAACTAAAGTCATCCGCATGGGTCACATTGAGTCCCGCGAATGACTTACCGGGAAGTCCCGGTAGACACTCACGCAAACGCACGATCATCGCCTGCGCGGCACTCGCATCCACGCCCTCATAATCATGACGGGTAAAATAATCGCGGCCGAACGTGCGCCAATGTTCATGCAATATTTCGCCCACCGACTGCTGTTTAATCGCCATCAAATTCAACCAAAACAGCACCGCCCAGAGGCCGTCTTTTTCGCGAACGTGGTTGGACCCCGTGCCAAAACTCTCTTCACCGCACAACGGAATTTTATGAGGATCCATTAAATTGCCAAAGAA
>CAYGNS010000513.1:0-2421 GCA_964351295.1 uncultured Gammaproteobacteria bacterium | reverse complement strand
ATTCACGATTTAGCTTTTCGTGACCAGTGCCGTACAAGACCTTAAAGTTAGCAAGAGGATTCTCGTTCACAATAACTAAATCAGCTTTCTTACCGATTTCAATCGAACCCGTTTGTTGATCAATACCCAGCAACTCGGCACCCTTGATGGTTGCAGATTGAATTACTTCCAAAGGATGAAAACCTGCCTCTTGAAGCAACTCCAACTCGCGGATAAAGCCAAAGCCGTAAACACCATAAATAAAGCCAGAGTCTGAGCCGACGGTTACACGCCCACCCGCATTCTTGTAGTTATTAACAAATTCCATCCATAGACGATAATTATTACGCCATGCAATCTCGTCACTGGTCGTCCAGTCAAAATGATACGAACCATGTATTTTTGGGTTTGGCGTAAAAGCGCGCATCATATAGGGAATGGTGTAGTCCTCATGCCACTCAGCCTCGCGTGCCCGCATTGTGTCGCGATTTGACTCGTAAACATTAAAGGTAGGGCTAAGGGTAAAGTCTAAATCAATTAGTTCTTGTATAGTCTCGTTCCATGCTTGCGAACCAGGTTTCGATGTTTGCTCCCATAGATGCCCCGCTTCGGCAAAACGATCTTGCTCGTTGTTGTAGTTATAGTCGTTCGAGTAATGCTGTAACTGTTTGTCTCGAAACATTGCCTCGGGCAAACCATACCAATGTTCCATGCTGTCCAATCCGATGCGTGCAGAATCAAGGACATTCATTCGGCTAACAGAGATTTGTGAGTGGTGGTACATAGTCTTCATGCCAAGCTTCTGCGCCTCACCAATCGCCGCTTCGATGGCTTGAGGTGGAGCGCCTAAAAACTTAATACCATCAGCACCACGTTTGTGCGTGGCTCGAACCCATTCGCGCGCTTCTGTCGGTGAAGAAATCAGCTCTGGAAAAAGCGCGTGTACGACCATATCAGGAGCTGATATTTCCCCTAAGTTTGCGCGCCTTTTGTGTTCCAGTGTCCAACCCAAGCCCATAATAGAACCAGGCTCGCGAACAGTGGTGACACCATGTGCTAACCATAATTTCGCCACATACTCTGGATCAGTAAGTGAGCCTGTAAATGCATGCGAGGGCGTACCCAAGTGCGCATGAGTGTCAATGAACCCGGGAAGAACATACATGCCAGAGGCGTCGATTACGCGCGTATCCGCAGGGTAGTCGCCTCCATGTCCATGCAGCGACGAGTTACCAACGCCGGTCAAATTAACAATTCGATCATCCACTATTTCAATGGTTATAGGACCTTGAATTGGTGCGCCAGCCCCATCAATCACATAGGCATTTTTAATAATCAAGCGTTTAAACGGACCCTCGCTCTCATCTCCACGCATCGGAGCGCTTTTTGGCGAGGGAATACCCATCGCCAAAATTTGATCGATGATCTCTTCCCCGGGTTGAGACTGTTTTGCCACAGCACTGAGTGGCAATAAAAGAACAGCCCAGATCGCAATTATTAGAATAGTATTTTTCATTTGATTTCCGAATTTGAAAAATTTCAACCCTGTTTATTAACGGAGATTGTCTGGTGTAACTGGATTACTAATAATGTATGCATATGCTTTCCAGCGTGCTTCGCGGTCCTCACCTCCCACGTGCTCAACATAGTTTCTGACCACGTCCTTACCGTAATTATAGGTGATCACATACGCGCGCAAAGCTTGAATAAAATCTAATCTCTGAGATGCTGTACCTTGAGTTTCTAAACCATGCTTCATTAACCATTGAACCGCTTCGTCACGCGACATGCCTTCGTATAAGTAGCGTCGCGCTACTTCATTTCGAGCGTAGTTAAGCTGATCTAATAAATCAAAGTACTGGTAATACAGCTCCAAGTAATCGCTGCTTATACCCGCCAATTTAGTCACGACGTTTTGCTCGTACTCGATACGCTCAGCTCGAGAGAACGCAAGGTCAACGCCATAACTTGCTGCACCTTCGGCAATAATCGCGCCTGGTCCATATAAAACATGAAAGGAGTACTCAACCCACCCTCGATTGCCAAACAACTCATGCTCAAATACGGTGGCGTTGGTATGATGACCAGGGTAGGCTTCATGACAACCTAACTCGATCGCTCTTTCTAGGTGCACAGGAACATCCTGGTTGATGTAGATATCGCTACGTGCGTTACCTAGAAAGTAAGTGAAGCCAACCCAGGGCTTGTTCTGAGTCATCTTCACTTCAATGCTTTCATGATTCGGAAGAGCAATATGCTGTTTGGTTCGTTGACGACACTCAGCCGCCGCCGTATTCATGACTACCTGAAGCTTATCAACGGGAATAACAAACTGTTCTCTAAACGCCTCCATACGCGCCGTCAATTCGCCCTCACCCGGGATAATTTCATCCAGTTCGGAAATAATAGCTAAAAAGTGTTCCTCGCTATATTGGGGTACCG
>CAYGNS010000512.1:0-2426 GCA_964351295.1 uncultured Gammaproteobacteria bacterium | reverse complement strand
GCTTTGATCGGTCTGACAAAACGGCACAACATGGCCAAGCATGTGGCATTTGCGCAGGAGCATCTAACGCCAGAAAGTGGCGCTTGGGTAGCCAAGACCCTCGCCACCATCGAGTTATTGGTTAGCCGCTCTTCTATGGTTTCTTTTTTTGAAAAACCTAAATTTAAAGGCTTGGTCGCGCGGCTAGATAGGCACCAGCAAGCCTTTTTCGTAGACAGCATGTTAGAGCTATTACACGGTGATCAGCCCGCGGGCTTTGCCGGTTTGGTGGATGTGCTACAGCAGGAGAAGTTGGCCAAATGGTCGCTTGTAACCATTGTGCCTACTTACTTTGCGCCCAGTAAAGCCGTATTCGTTAAGCCCACAACCGCGAAAGGCATACTCGCATCCCTTGAAATAGAGCATCTTGTGTATAAACCGCAACCTACGTGGGCGTTTTACGAGGGGTATCGAGATTTGATTGAACAATTAAAAGCCGCGGTTGATTCACGCTTATCGCCGTCAAATGCTGCATTTACGGGTTTTTTGATGATGGCTCTGCCGAGTGTAGGTCAATGAGACGCGGTACGTAGGGTTGGGGCACTATATGGAGCGCAAGGGGTGTGCTTGTGTTGTGGAGCTTGCGTGGCTTTAGCTGTGCTTGGCGCGCATCCTGTGAAACCAGTCTACGGCCTCAGCGGGTTGTTCTTTTAGAAGTTTCTCTAAATGTTTTGGGCTGGTGTGTACGGACCACGGCATATCCAGTGAAGCCCAAGTAAAAAGCGGCGGTGTTTGTGGTTCTACTACGCCCATGAGTAGCTGAGAAACGGGTTTGCGCGCTACCCAATCTTCGTATCCTAAGCCCTCCCCTACTGTCCACTGCTGTAAACCGTTTACATCTGTTTCGCCGCTCTTGTGTACATGCCCACATAAATAGGTTTCGCAGGCAATCTGCTGAAAAGTTTCGTGTAGCCAGTTGGCTTCGGCGACGGAACCCAAATCATGGCCCTGCCCAGCCCGGATATCCACAAAGCGGCGATGGCTAAACGCAATTTTGGGTTTGCTGTTGCGCTCTAATTCAGCGATAAAACGGCCGCGCTGCCCGCCTTTGGTGGGAAAGAAGTTGACGGAAGTGTCGATATTTAAAAATTCCGTTCCAGCCACCGTAAAGCGATGGTTAAAGCGTCCCACATGACTTAGAAAGTGTTGGTAGACTAAACCGCTATCATTGAAATCGTGGTTGCCGATCGTGACATACGTGGGAATAGCGGCACTACGAAATGCTTCGATCGCTAAGTCGTATTCGCCCCGCGTATAGTTGAAATCCCCTAAATGCAGCATAAATTCGGCGCCAAGTTCGGCTGCCCGAGCCAAACACCAGGGCAGTTCGTCGCCGCCGCCGCTGTCGCCAATCACTCCGAATACAACTTTCCGCTCATCCGCAAACCGCCAAACCAGGTCAATTTTTTCCGGCTTGCTTGGTTTAATGGTGAGTAACCGCCTTAGACCGTTGATCGATTCTGTGATTTGCGCGCGTGCACATTGGGGTGTTTCTAATATTGCGCTTGGCGGAATATTGTCGAGTTCGAGATTAATCTCGTCGAGCGCATTTAATACCGTTAGTTTGAGCTCCGGTTGAATGGCTCTAATACGCACATCGGTACTGTTGGGCGATGGTGCTACAAAAATCGCGCCCTCAATTGCCAATGTTGCATATTTGCCCTGTAATTCGTGCAGCGGTTCAGCTGGGCTCAGAGTTAGCCGCGGAAATCGTAGCCCCCGTTGCGTAATATAGGCAACCGAGGCTACTCCTGTCAGCGCCGCCGCACCCAGCAAAAAAGCGCGGCGGGACTTCCAGGTTGCTGAGTGGTCTTGAGTGCTCATGAGCGGTTAGGCGTTGCCACTAATTTCGGGTGGTATTTATTGTACGGTAATGGTGATTTTTTCCGATACAACTGGTTCCGCATGGGGAATATGCAAATGATTGCCAAGTACCAGTTGCAGGGTGTGCTCGCCCGGTGGCAGGTCTAGGGTGGTTCCAGTTTGGCCGCCGCCAAAATGAATAAGGGAGTCAGTGGCAGGCAACGGTTGGCTTAAGTCGGGTAGTTCATCCATATTAATTAAAATATGGTGATGGCCCGCAAAGGGTAGGTCTATGCCAGCAGGAGAAACCTGCATGTTTTCTAGGCCGAACTCCACTTGCACGGGTGAACTGACTACGTCGCCATCATTGGGCGAAACGAAATAGACGCGTGCATCGGGATGCGCTGGCGAAACAGGCAAACCCGCTGCCGCAGATGTTGCGCTTACTGCCGATTCAGCCGCTTTGCTGGGTGCTTCGACTTCGGTCGTGTCTTTATTCTGTTGAAAATAGATAACGGCAGCGGCGATCAGTAAAACGATTACGATTAACAATGCTTTTTTCATAGTGGGTGTCGAGTTAATTG
>CAYGNS010000511.1:0-2429 GCA_964351295.1 uncultured Gammaproteobacteria bacterium | reverse complement strand
CCAAATTGGCCGTGGGGTTTTGCACTTCGATATACGGAAACGTATGCGCCCCGCAGCGATCGCCCATCAAAAGAGAATCGCATTGCGAGAAATTACGCGCGTTGTCGGCGCCTTTTAATATTTTGACTAAGCCCCGATACGAGTTTTGCCCATGACCGGCTGAGATGCCTTTAGAGATGATGGTTGAGGACGTGTTCTTGCCCATGTGGATCATCTTAGTGCCGGTGTCGGCTTGTTGCTTGTTGTGCGTAAGCGCAACCGAATAGAATTCGCCGGCCGTATGGTCGCCTTGCAAGATTACACTCGGGTATTTCCAAGTAATGGCCGATCCCGTTTCCACTTGGGTCCACGAAATTTTGGCGCGGTCGCCTTTGCAAATGCCACGCTTGGTGACAAAGTTGTAAATACCACCTTTACCGTTTTCGTCTCCTGGGTACCAGTTTTGTACCGTCGAATATTTAATTTGCGCGTCGGTATGGGCAACCAACTCAACCACCGCCGCGTGCAATTGGTTTTCATCGCGCTGAGGTGCAGTGCAACCCTCTAGATAGCTCACATACGAGCCTTCTTCGGCAATAATCAGCGTGCGTTCGAACTGGCCCGTATTCATTTCGTTAATGCGAAAATACGTGCTCAACTCCATTGGGCAATGCACACCTTTGGGGATGTACACAAAGGAACCATCACTAAACACCGCGCAATTGAGCGCCGCATAGTAGTTATCTTGCGGTGGCACTACGCTGGCCAAGTACTTTTTAATGAGTTCAGGGTGTGCATGCACCGCTTCTGAAATGGGCATAAAGATTACGCCCGCTTTCGATAAAGTTTCGCGAAATGTAGTGCGCACCGAGACGCTGTCGAACACAGCATCTACGGCCACATTGGCGAGCATTTTTTGCTCTTCAAGCGGTATGCCGAGCCGCGCGTACGTTTCCAACAACTTTGGGTCAACGTCGTCCAAGCTGTCCAGCTTAGGCATCTCTTTGGGCGCAGAGTAGTAGGAGATTGATTGAAAATCGATCTCGGGGTAGTCCACCTTTGCCCACTTGGGCTTTTTCATTTTTTGCCATTTGCGAAACGCTTTAAGGCGGAACTCCAGCATGAATTCTGGCTCGCCTTTGCGCTCAGATAAGCGACGCACTACGTCTTCATCTAAACCCGGCGCGAAAGTATCGGACTCGATGTCCGTAACAAAGCCCTCTTTGTACTCACGCTTGACTAATTTTCGCAGCTCTTGATTAAGCTCCGGATCTTGCGCTTGTGCTCTGGTTGCTAATGCTTCGTTCATAATGTGGTATCCGCTGTGCGAAATATTTCGACCGGTATATTGCCGATCTGCGTTACGTCTTGGCGTGTTGCTAGAGTCTGTACATCACGGCTCTTAGCCAAGCTGTGCAATGATTTACTTTCTAAAAACCCAAATAACTCGCGGCTCAAATTGGTCCATATTCCGTGCGTTAAACAGGGGTCGTGTTCGTTGCAGGTTTTGCCTGCACCGCACGCTAAGTTCAAATGCTCGCCGGCCGCTAATAAAATGTCGGCCAACGATATCTCGTGATCGCTACGAGCCAGACGGTAGCCACCTTTAGCACCGCGTACCGAGGCCACTAACTTGGCACTTTTTAAACTGCGAAAAAGTTGCTCAAGATAAGCCATGGACAAACCTTGGCGTTCAGCAATCTCAGCCAGCCGTACATGGCCAACTTTGGCGTGTAGTGCCAAGTCGATCATTGCCGTTACGGCGTAGCGTCCGCGAGTAGTCAGTTTCATCAGTTCAGGTCGCTGTATAAGCTATTTAGTACACCTTAAAGGCTAAATCGTGATCGCCAAGTGAATTAATCCGACTAATTTAGTCGGGATTGGGAGTATAGGGACGTGAGCCCATTGATTCAAGGGCTTGATGGCGATTTTGGGCCGCCTTAGTTAGATCAACACAACGATTACCCAAGAAAGCAAGCCAAAAAAAACGGGGCTGAAATCAGCCCCGTTTTAAGGTATTGCGTTAAATAGTTGTGTTGTTCAGGCTAACAATTAAAACGAATAGTTAAACCGCACACCAATAGTACGAGGCGGCAATACTTGGGTTAGGAACGACCGCACGCTCGTATCCATTACCACTTGGTTGAACAATCGCGAATTTTGTACTCCGCTTTCGGCAAACTCATCAAACACGTTGTCCACATAGCCTGTAACCGACCATGCTTCGGTTTGATACACCGCCGAGAAGTTCGCAATTCCGTAACTGTCGAGCGTTAAACTGCCGCCACGGCCACCGGCACGCGACAACACTTCGTCTTGCCATGCGTACGCGCCATTAAATCGCAACTCATTACCATCGGCCAAAGGCAGGGTGTAGTTAGCGAATAATGAGAACTGCGTTTCAGGCGAACCCGGTAAACGATCGCCGTCTAAGCCATCCTCAAACGCCG
>CAYGNS010000510.1:1033-2437 GCA_964351295.1 uncultured Gammaproteobacteria bacterium | reverse complement strand
CGGCGGGCAATGGCTAGAACTTATCGCGGATACAGGCTGTGATGGTATCGGTTTAGATTGGACGGTGGATTTGCACCAAGCCAAACAACGAGTGGGTGATCGAGTGGTCCTGCAGGGCAACATGGACCCAGTGGTGATGAGCAGCAATGCTACCGCCGTGGCCAACGAAGCGCAGGCCGTATTAGACGCATACGGACAGGTTAATGTAGGTGATCGTGGGCACATATTTAATTTAGGACATGGCATACAACCATCGGCCAAACCGGACAATATGCGGGTATTGGTCGATACAGTGAAAGCGCATAGCGCGCAGTATCACGTCTGAGGTAGTTAGTCGGTACTTGAATACAGCTGAAGGCTCTTTATTGGCTGAAGGCTCTTTGCCGTTTTTTCTAGACAGCTGTGTGCTAACCTAGTGGTTTGATTAATCGATGTGTAGAGTTGTTGCCTAGCCCTAATGATCAATTTTAGTCAAATCGAAGCGGATATTTTCATTGGTTCCGCGCCGCTAAACAGTGTGGACGTGGCGCGCCTAAAACAAATGAAGGTGACATCGGTTCTGTCGCTGCAAAGCGACGATGACCTAAAAACCCATCGTATCGATTGGGACAAGCTGCAGTCGGCGTACCACTATAATGGCATTGTGGTGCAGCGCTTTCCCATCATCGACTTTGATGAGAAGGACCTCGGCGACAAATTGCCTCGCGCAGTGCTTGGACTGCACACTCTGCTTACGGAAGGGCATCGTATTTACACGCATTGCAATGCCGGTGTCTGCCGCGCTCCCGCTACGGTGCTCGGTTACTTGTGCCACTATCGCGGGATGCAGTTTGACGCAGCCTTGGCCTATATTCGTCGAGCTCGCCCGCAAGTTAATCCGTATAGATCGGCTGTGGAACTCGCGCTGCGCGATCTAGACGACGATTTTTAAAGGACGCTTTTGTAGTTGTTGTAGTTACTGCTGGCTCTGCGCCGCAGTGAGTAAGCCCTCGGTGCGTAAAAAGCTCAATACCAAGTCTTTTACGGCAGGTTGCGCCGCCTCGGTTGGGTGTAAACCATCGGCTTGAATATAGCCGTCTAAGGTGAAAAATTCCTCTCGGTAAAAATCTAGAAATGGCAGGTCAAAGTCTGTCGCTAAATCGCTATAGACCGAACGGAAAGAGTCTACATACCGTGGACCATAGCTGGGTGGCATCGAGATGCCAATTAACACTAGCTCTATATCGCGGTCTTGAATCTGCTCAATCATGGCGCGTAGGTTTTGCTTTAAAAGCTCGGTGGAGCCTCCGCGTAGACCATCGTTTGCGCCAAGTTCCAACAAGACTAAATCGGGTTTAAGCTCGTCTAAGGTTATGTTCAAGCGGGCAAGGCCGCCCGAACTCGTTTCCCCTGAAATGCTTGCAT
>CAYGNS010000510.1:0-1023 GCA_964351295.1 uncultured Gammaproteobacteria bacterium | reverse complement strand
TGTTGCGGTTGTAAATCGTGAGCGAGCAACTCCACCCAGCCTTCCGTTGGATTGATCCCAAAAGCGGCACTCAAGCTGTCACCGTATACCATGATGGTTTTGGCCGCTACGGGATGCACTACAGCGAGTGTTGTAAACAGAATCAAAAGGCCGCGCGAGGCGGCCCGCGAAATAGAGCTAAGCATAAAATAGATAAGTGTTCGCGCACGCGCGCTAAATAACTAATTCTTGAGTCTAGCGAACACTTTGCAAGCCCCGTGTGATGACTGTAGGCAGAATATTGGTCAGTTTAAGCGTTTAGGCCGCTGCCAGTGCCACTAACACTTGGCGAGGCCGTTCGCCGGTAAAAGGTCGTCGGCCATGCATCGTTAGCTTGTTGTCAATGAGCGCTACGTCGCCATCTTGCCATGGAACATCAAAGGTAAAATCTAGACTTAAGGTGTTTACCAATTCCAAAGCCGCCACGCTAATGTGCGAGCCGTCGCCAAAGGTGATTGCCACAGACGGGTTCTCTTTTACACCTTGCCAGCCAAGATAAGCTGCCAGCAGTTGGTTGTAAAACACTTCAGTGCCGTCGTCGAGCACTCTGACCGCGGGAAGGACGGGCGTTACGGCTTTCAAGCGGCCGTCGTCTAGCCATTCCCAGGTGTAGCCAAGCTGTTGTAGCTTACTCTCGGCTTCGTCTCTGGTTGCAACGCTCAAGGTATTTTTCCAACTACGTCCTTGGCCACTAGCGCTGTTGTTTTCGGCCGGCATGTAAGTGGTGTATTTTAGCCCTTTGTCAGCGAATTCCTGTGCGAGTACTGGGTCGGCGGTGCGCAGCGCAGCATACAATTGATCAGATCGACAAATGGGGGACGCACCGCCTTGCTCGGCGGCACTTTTACAAAAAAAGAACAGCTTGTCAGGGGAAATAGGAGTTTGAGCCATTTCATGATGTAGGAAAATTTCGACATCTTTGGGTGCTTCATTCGCTGTGAAGACGCGCTCAGTGAAGTTTATGCGAACCGCGTTGGACAACGA
>CAYGNS010000509.1:0-2437 GCA_964351295.1 uncultured Gammaproteobacteria bacterium | reverse complement strand
GTATTGGTGCGACTTGCATTGAGTGTTACACTGGACCCTTACGAGAACTCGGCGGGGCAGACACTTAAACCGATACGCTTCTTTGCCGGCTTTGCACATGAAGCACTCATTGCCGTATGCGGTTTGATGATTGCGGGTTATGGCATAGTTCGGACCGGCGCGCTCGACCCTGTGGGCCGAGTTTTGGCCAAACTCTGGTCATTTAGTCCGGCGCTATCATTACTTGTGACTTTACTTGTTTCGGCGCTACTGAGCGCATTTGTAAACAACACGCCCATTGTGGTGTTACTACTGCCCATCATGATGACGGTAGCGGTGCGTACCAAGACCTCGCCATCGCGTATTTTGATGCCAATGGGTATGGCAACTCTGCTAGGCGGAATGACGACCACAATTGGCACTTCGACCAACTTGCTAGTTGTTAGCGTCGCGGCCGATATGGGGCTAAAGAACATCGGAATGTTTGATTTCTTTTTACCGGCCGCGGCGGCGAGCGCCATCGGCATTGTGTACTTGTGGCTCATCGCGCCACGCATCTTACCTGAGCGCACACCGGCGATGTCGGACAGTGCACCTCGGGTCTTTACGGCCCATTTACATATTCCCGAAAATTCCTATGCGGACGGCAAAACTCTAGCGCAAATAATTAAAAAAACGGAGGGTGCTATTCAGGTGGCCGGCATTCGTCGCTCCGAAAGCAATCTCACCGTGCCGCTTCCGGATGCGCGGATAAAGGCTGGAGATCGACTCATTGTTCGCGACACACCGGCACAACTAAAAGAATATGAGCGTGTGTTAGGTGCGACCCTCTATTCAAAAGGCCACGAAGTCAGTGAAGACAACCCGCTCTCCGAAGAAGGCCAGCACCTAGCTGAGTTAGTCATTGATCGGGGCTCGCCAATGGTGCACCGCAGTTTGAACGAAGCGCACTTTTCGGATGTTTATCAACTGGTTACCTTAGCCATTCATCGAGAAGGCAAGGTCTTTGAAAGTCTCCCGCAAGGCATCGCTAAAACCCCACTCAGAGTAGGCGATGTACTGTTAGTACAGGGCAGTAACGACAGTATTGAAGAGGTTAAGCGACGCGGTCATTTTTTGGTGTTGGACGCAACAACTGAACTGCCCTCAACAAAATATGCGCCACGCGCTGTGTTCATAATGGCCATGATCATTGTTTCGGCAGCCTTGGGCATCGTGCCGATTGCCGTGAGCGCGGTCGCGGGAGCCTTGGCGATGGTGTTAACCCATTGTCTTAAGTGGGAAGATATTCAACGGGCCCTAAGCGCTCAGGTGATTTTGATAGTGGTTGCAAGCTTAGGCCTAGGACTCGCGCTCACCGAAACAGGGGCGACGGCCTATGTTGCGCAACAGTTTGTAGCCGTTACACAGGGTATGTCTGACCGGGTTATTTTCAGCGGTCTTATGCTGCTCATGGCCATTTTAACCAACATTGTCTCTAACAACGCTGCGGCGGTCATTGGCACTCCGATCGCAATCGGCATCGCTCAAGAACTCGGTTTGCCACCCGAAGCCTTTGTGTTGGCAGTACTGTTTGGGGCAAACATGAGTTACGCCACACCGATGGCTTACCAAACCAATTTATTAGTAATGAATGCGGGCGGCTACACGTTTATGGATTTTGTGCGGGCTGGACTTCCGCTCACACTCATTGTGTGGCTGTCGTTCAGCATTATCATTCCGATGATGTACAACTTCTAAGCTATCCCCGGAATTTAGTTGGCTAGTCCCCCATCAGCATGGACCAGAATTTGCGCGTCTCTTGCTGTAAGTGCGCACCACTAGGACGTGAGGTATTAAACAGCACATGTTGATCTGTGCCCGCTTGCGCGTTTAGTTCGATGCCCCACATACCATCTAGTTGATTGGGTACCAAGGAATAGCGCACATCGATAATTCGGTTCGGGTTTTGTGGGTCCACACCCAAGTGATCCTCTGAGAACCAACGAAAGCGCTCTATGTCTTGCGCTTGCTGAGAACCAGTATCCAACCAAGGGAACTGCTGCGAAACGACTAGCTTAGCCGTTGCAGTGCCAGAATATATCTTGGTACTCCAACCAACACGAATCGCGTCTACATAGTAAGACCCTGCATGTTGATAAACGCTTTTCCATACTAATATATTGGCAAAGCTAGGCTTTACCCCAAGGGTTTGAGGTATGTGCCCGCGTGCACTGGCTAACTCACGCGCCACGTCTTCAGCTCGATTTTGCTGCACGATTCCTAGCAGTAGATAGCCAATAGCGTAAGCGGCGGCCACACGCGCCCAGCCATCGGACCGTTTAACCACGGCCACTATAACCAAGGTGAGCAACACGAGCGTAAACAATGGATCGACCACAGAAACATTGTTCCAAGCCACACGCATAGTGCTAAAGGGCCACAATAGCTGAGTTCCGTAAGTAGTACAGGCATCGAG
>CAYGNS010000508.1:0-2446 GCA_964351295.1 uncultured Gammaproteobacteria bacterium | reverse complement strand
CGGCTGCGACCAATCCCCTGCCTGAGTTCGAAATCTATAGTTATTCCAGGCTAACCGTAAATAGGAAATAGGAAATAGGTTTTATATGTCTAAGGTAACGAAAACCTTTCAATTCGGCGAACACGAATTTAAATTGGAAACAGGCGAGATTGCTCGTCAAGCGGATTCGGCGATTATCGCCAGTTGCGGCGATACAGTTGTTATGGTCACAGTGGTAAACAAAATGGGTGGCGAGCCGCGTGATTTTATGCCCCTCACTATCGATGTTGAAGAGCGTAACTACGCCGCAGGAAAAATCCCAGGTGGCTTCTTTCGTCGCGAAGGCCGTCCTTCTGAGAAAGCCATTTTAATGTGTCGATTAATCGACCGACCTTTGCGTCCTCTGTTTCCGAAGGGCTTTGGTTATGATGTGCAAATTGTGATCACGATAGTATCGCTTGATCCTAATATTGATACCGAAATTGTGTCGTTAGTGGGTGCTTCAGCCGCACTAGCAACATCAGGTATTCCGTTTAATGGTCCAGTTGGCGCAGCACGCGTGGGTTACATTAATGGCGAATACGTATTAAATCCATCTAAAAAGCAACTGGATACTGAGTCACAACTGGATTTAGTGGTTGCTGGTACCAATGACGCAGTGCTTATGGTTGAGTCCGAAGCGCATATTTTGTCGGAGGACGTCATGTTGGGCGCAGTGATGTTTGGTCATCGCGAATCGCAAAAAGCCATCAAGGCGATCAATGAACTGGCTGCAGAAGTAGCGAAACCGATGAAAGACTGGACGCCTCCAGTATCGGACCCAAGTTTGAACGACAAGGTCGCGCAATTGTGTAAGGCTGAGTTAGAAGACGCATTTTCAACACCCGATAAAGTTGAGCGAGTGGCTAAAATCTCGCAAGCACATTCCAAAGTGTTGTCTGAGCTGCTGGGCGCTGAACCTTCAAAAGAGGAAGTGGAAGCGGTTAATGCGGCGTTTAAGTCCGTTGAGAAAAATATCGTTCGCGGGCGCATAATTGCTGGCGAGAAGCGCATTGACGGACGAGATACAACCACCGTACGCCCGATCACTATCCGTACAGGATTGTGGCCTCGCACCCATGGCTCGGCGTTGTTCACACGCGGTGAAACACAAGCCGCCGTAACGGCCACACTGGGTACTGAGCGTGACGCACAACGCATCGATTCCTTAGAGGGTGACATTACCGATCGCTTTATGCTGCACTATAACTTCCCACCGTATAGTGTGGGCGAAGTTGGACGTGTTGGTACACCTAAGCGTCGTGAAATCGGTCATGGTCGCTTAGCGCGTCGTGGCATTGCGGCTGTACTGCCTAGTGCAGATGAGTTTCCATACGTGATTCGTGTGGTGTCTGAAATCACCGAATCGAATGGCTCTAGTTCTATGGCTAGCGTATGCGGAACTTCGTTGGCGCTGATGGATGCGGGTGTCACCATTAAAGCCCCGGTTGCTGGTGTGGCGATGGGTTTGATTAAGGAAGGTGCTGATTTTGCCGTACTAACCGATATTTTGGGCGACGAAGATCACTTAGGTGACATGGATTTCAAGGTCGCAGGCACTCCCGATGGCGTTACCGCGTTGCAGATGGACATCAAGATCGAGGGCATTACCGAAGAAATTATGTCGCAAGCGTTGGCGCAAGCTAAGGTGGCACGTCTACATATTTTGGGCGAAATGGCCAAAGTCTTGGATGCGCCGCGTGCTGAGATGTCTGAGCATGCACCGCGAATCATTACGTTCAAGATTCACCCAGATAAAATTCGTGATGTGATCGGTAAAGGTGGTGCGGTTATTCGCGCATTGTGCGAAGAGACTGGCGCAACAATCGATATCGAAGACGACGGTACCATTAACGTGGCCTCCGTAGATGGTGCGGCCGGAGCCGAAGCGCGCCGCCGTATCGAAGAAATTACGGCAGACATTGAAGTTGATCGCGTCTACAAAGGCAAGGTCGTTAAAATCATGGAATTTGGCGCGTTTGTAAACGTGTTGCCGGGTAAAGATGGTCTGGTGCATATTTCGCAAATTTCTGATGAGCGCGTTGAAAACGTGGCCGATCATTTGTCAGAAGGCGACGAAGTCACTGTAAAAGTGCTCGAAGTCGATCGACAAGGCCGAGTCCGCTTATCGATGAAAGCAGTTAATCAATAATGTCTTTCTTATTATTGTAGTTTGACCAAAAAACGCGTGCCTTCAACAGCACGCGTTTTTTTTGTTGGAGATTTACGTATGCCCAAAGTTATTAAATATTTGCTTGTGTTTACCATCGTGATTGCAGCAATGATGTACTTTGCTCAGCCTTTGATCGCTTGGTACCTCGCACCGAGTGGCGAACCGGCTTCGATTAACGAGCACCAGCCTTTAGATTATTCATCCATGGATTTTTGGGCTGCGCACCCTAATAAAAAATGTAGTGCGGTGGTAACA
>CAYGNS010000507.1:0-2450 GCA_964351295.1 uncultured Gammaproteobacteria bacterium | reverse complement strand
CCACGGCTTGTTCGGTGCTTAGGCCGAACACGCAGAGCACAAATTCTGCTTTGGCGAGCCCCAGCTGCTTGCGCAACGACAAGTATTTGTCGATGTCGTGCCGAAATTCTCTGGTCTTGCATTCGATGCAGATTGGCGTGCCATTGTTCGACAACACAAACACATCTAGTTCATTGGATTTACCCGATCGAAACGTCACCTTTGCAGAGCGCGCGCAAGCGGCCGCGCGCTTGTTACTAGCAAAAAATTCTAATAACGTAATCAGCACATACCATTCCATCCAAAGGCCATCAAAAAAGTCGCGAATAGTCGGCGCGGTTTGATGTTGTAGCTGAACACTCGTTGCGAAATCAATAGCGTTTTCGAGGCCGTTCGCTCCATGTGGAAGCTATTTTTTTATACACCGATTGAATATTGTTAACGGCCTACGGGTCGCAGAATTGATAGCTATTACGAGCCAATCTTCAAGATCTATGACAAGAAGCAGCGAAGCGGCTCGATACGCAGCGGCCAACTACGAAGCACTAATCAAAACTTTAGTTCCCCAAGTGGGCGTAAAAAAAACCAACTGTGGTTCACAGTTGGTTTTCCTTTTATCGTTACCGAGATCTAAGGCTAGAGTCTAAAAAACCTAGTTGCTCCTTAGGCGACTAGTCAGCTTCTGCGGTCTTTTCCGCTTCTTCAGCTTCCTTCGCCGCTTTTTCAATACCTTTTAAAAAGTCACCTAACATCTCGCCCGCATCCTCAGCCGTCATATTTTCCAGACGTTCAGCAATCTCGTCTTCGCTATAGCTTTGACGAACAGAATCGGCGTACTTTTCGCCCCAAGCTTGCATTTTGCGAGCTTTGCTTTCGCCACTCACGCCAACGATCACAGACAAAGCGACCAGAATGCCGATTACAATTTTGGCCGTTTGCTCTTTAACAGCCATGGCATTGGTGCTTGCGGCGTACAGAATAAATCCGCCCCACAATGCTCTAACGATTGTGCCCAAGTAAGGAACAACGCTCAGCACCGCCACCACGGGTGCTATGGCAAACGAATACGCTACACAGCGATACGCCGCTTCAAAGTTTTTGTCACTGCCCAATAGTTTCCAAATTATGTACATAATGCCGGCAGCGATAAAACTACCAATAATCGCGGCAATAGGCAGCACAATAATCCCCACTATAGCTGCCCCGATTCCAGCGCTCATGCCTAAACCAACAAAAGAAAAAACGACTGAAATAGCCGCCATCACAACCGCCATGCAAACTACAAATAGCATTGGGTTGGTAAGGCCACCTTCTAATGAAAGTTCTTTATAAAAACCGAACGGGTCAGTAATAACGCGTTTAGCGTCGGCAATGGCTAGTTGAATATCAAATACTTGTGAGTTAGACATAAAACCTCCTAATTTTTGGGTTGTAACGCGTAATCTAAAGGACGCCCACGTTTAACGCTAGCACTTTCCCTTCATTCTCAGTGGCGGTGAACTGCCGTTAGTTAAAGGTGCAAACTGCGTGTCACAAGGGCGAAACACTGACCAATTAGATCGTAGATATCCGCCAAGAGCAAAAGCGTTTGGCGAAACGCAAGCAAGCGTTGCAGCTAACAGCTGCATGGCGCCTTAATCGTTCAACAAAGAGGCCACGTGCTCCATCAACGTGAGCTCGTTCACAAACGTTAGATCGTACATGCTAGTCATGCCCACGGCTTGTTCGGTGCTTAGGCCGAACACGCAGAGCACAAATTCTGCTTTGGCCAGCCCCAACTGCTTGCGCAACGACAAGTATTTGTCGATGTCGTGCCGAAACTCCCCAGTCTTGCATTCGATGCAGATTGGTGTGCCATTGTTCGACAACACAAACACGTCTAGCTCATTGGATTTACCTGATCGAAAAGTCACTTTTGCAGAGCGTGCACACGCAGCCGCGCGCTTGTTACTAGCAAAGAACTCTAATAACGTAATCAGCACATACCATTCCATCCAGTAACCATTAAAAAAATCTCGAATGGTTGGCGCGGTTTGCAGCGTTAACCAAATGATCTGGTCTTCTTTATGGTGAAAGTTTTTTGCGACAAATGAATAATCGTATAACTCGCTGCAAAATCGCTGTATCTTGGCTAGGTCCTCTTTCGAATATTTAGAAACGTCTATCTTTGCGCTGGTAAACTCTTTGAACTGTGCGCGCTTGATCTGACTGCTTACGTTCGATAACAACGCATAATCCCCACCCATCATCAGAGCGATCTCGTCATAAAATCCCGTGGTATCGGCCGCGCTTGGATCAAATTCTACGCCTATCTGACGCTCCTCAAACCACTTCGTGAGGGGTGCAAGGTTACTCTCGGCGGCCAATATATTGGTGTTATGCACATCAAGATCAGCAAAGCTTGTGCCGATGGCATCCTCAACCAAGACATCAGCTGCCTCATTATTGGGCGCCGGTTGCAGCTCGGCGAG
>CAYGNS010000506.1:0-2462 GCA_964351295.1 uncultured Gammaproteobacteria bacterium | reverse complement strand
GTCTTCAGTCATATTTAAACCCACAATTTCGAGGAGCTCATCGGTCGCGCTTTCGGCTAAATCTTCCATTGTTTTAATGCCATTTATGGCAAAAAACTTAGCCGTGGTTTCATCCATCGACTCCATGGTTAAAAGATCCTCAGCTGGGTCAGCCCCTTTTAACATTTCCTCTTGCTGAATAGCCAGAGTAATGAGCGCGTCGTCTGCGCGCTGGCGCAGTTCATCAATTAGAGCTTCGTCGAACTCTTCAATTTGCAACATTTCATCACGCGGAATATAGACGATTTCTTCCAGAGTCGAAAAACCCTCTTGAATCAAGATGGTAGCAACATCCGCGTCGATATCGAGTTTTTGCATAAACATATCGCGCACATCGGCCGACTCTTCTTCAAGCTTTTCGTTCGCTTGCTCATAGGTCATTATATTGATTTCCCAACCCGTCAACTCGCTCGCGAGGCGCACATTTTGGCCACCTCGGCCGATAGCTAAAGACAATTGCGTTTCATCCACAACCACATCCATCGCACCTTTGTCTTCGTCGACCATAATCGACTCAACTTCAGCGGGTGCAAGCGCATTGATCACAAATTGGGCCGGGTCTTCGGACCATTTAATGATGTCCACACGTTCACCGTTAATCTCATTCGAGACACTTTGTACGCGTGATCCGCGAATACCAACACAGGCACCCACAGGGTCAATTTTAGTGTCGTTAGACCTTACCGCGATTTTGGCGCGCACTCCAGGATCACGCGCGGCACTCAATATCTCAACAATATTCTCGCTTGCCTCGGGTACTTCGGCGCGAAACAACGACAAAACCAAATTAGGAGAGATACGATCAATCACTAATTGTGGCCCACGGTTGTTCGTTTTGACTTCGTGTAAAATGGCGCGCACGCGGTCGCCAGGGCGCAACCCTTCGCGTTGTATGGTCTTGCTGCGCGGCAAAATGGCTTCAACACCGCCTAAGTCGACAATGGTGTCACCGCGCTCTTGACGCTTAATAACACCCGACACCATTTGGCCAATTTTAGGCGTAAATTCTTCACTAATTTTATTACGCTCGGCTTCTCGCACTTTTTGCATTATGACCTGCTTAGCGGCCTGTGCTGCAATGCGCCCAAAAGGTACCGCTTCGAGTTCTTCTTTTACAAACTCACCAAGCTGAATTTCAGGATCATACTCACGCGCAGCACTAATACACATTTGCTTGCTCGGAAATTCAAGTTCTGCATCGTCCTCGATGACTTCCCAAACACGATAGGGAATATAGGTTCCGTCTTTGCGATTAATCACGCATTGAACGTCAATGTCTTCACGATGACGCTTTCGCGTCGCCGTAGCCAGCGCGGCTTCGATTGCCTCAAAAATGATGCCCCGATCCACTCCCTTCTCGGTGGAGAGCACTTCAGCCATCATTAAAATTTCGCTTGCCATGTCTAATGCCTCAGTTAGTCTACTTTGCGTAAAGTCATTTGGGTTGTACTAAGCAAAACCCTATGTGTTAATCGTATTGGTTAAATTTTGTGTGTATGCGAGTTGGCTACGTTAAATTTAATAATTTAAGAGTCCAATTCGCCATCATCAGTAATGCGCGTAAAGTCGTAAGTCGGGACTAGCCGGGCTTTTTCCATATCAGCAAAAGCCAGTTCATAGTCGGTACCCTCTACTTCAAGCACAATTAATTCTTCATTGGCACTTTTTAGCTCACCTTTAAAACGCTTACGTCCTACCACGGAACTCGCCATTTTGATTTTAATTTCGTGGCCTATTACGGCCTTAAAATGCTCAGGCTTCGCTAGGGGTCGATCCAAGCCAGGAGACGAGACTTCTAGCGTGTAGCGACTCGAAATTGGGTCTTCAACGTCCAAAATAGCACTGAACTGATGACTCGCCTTGGCACAATCTTGAATCGAGACGCCGCCCTCTTTATCAATATACACGCGCAAAATCGTTTGATCTCCGCCTGCCAACTCAACGGCCACAAGTTCCAAGCCCAGCGCTTGCGCACCCGGCAGTAAACTGCGTTCAATTTTTAGATTGGTTAATGCCATTTATTCAATAATCACTACGTTATTACTACTCTTCCCAGATTAAACCGAAGCTCAATCCGTCACTACCGTCAACAATTAGCGAGGTAAGTCAAACAAGACCACTACAACCCGTTCAGCATCCTCAACAGGCGTTTGACGGTGCAGAAACACGAAACCCCGCAAAAGCGGGGTTCCCAGTGAGTTCAATCAGTGGATGTCGCAAGCTCACTACAGCTTAAACACACCACCTAATATAAACCTATTCGGTCACGTATAAACCTAATCGGTCACAGTGCTTAAACACCGCCCTCAAAGCGCGTAGTAGCGAGAAAAACTTCGCTTAAACGCCTTGAGTACACAGACACAGGAGACTTGGTAGCGGGGGCAGGATTTGAACCTACGACCTTCGGGTTATGAGCCCGACGA
>CAYGNS010000505.1:0-2468 GCA_964351295.1 uncultured Gammaproteobacteria bacterium | reverse complement strand
TTCCTGCTCTGGCCGTAACCCAGGCGGAACAGTTTGCGACGCCCGAACTAGAGCAACGATATAACCAGCTCATAAAGGAATTTAGATGTTTGGTTTGTCAGAATCAAAGCTTGGCCGATTCGGCCGCGGATCTAGCGAAGGATCTGCGCCAGAAAACCGCAGAAATGCTTCGTGATAATAAAAGCGATGCGCAAATCAGGGCCTTTATGCAAGAACGGTTTGGTGATTTTGTGCTCTATCGCACGCCGTTCACAGCCTATACCGCGTTTTTGTGGATCGCTCCGGTTTGCGCCCTACTCCTCGGGCTTTTCATCTTTTTCAGACGCAGTAAAAAGCGTCAAATCGATGCGCAGCAAGAACAAGCGACTATCGACACGCAGTTGCTCGCACGAGCAAAAACGTTACTCAACTCACCTCGGGGTGAAGATTCATGACTCTTTTTGTATTGATCGCATTATTCCTTACGCTGTTAGTTGTCTGGATGGCAGTGCGCCCACTGCTGCGTAGTACCAGTGCCCAAGCGGCCCGTCAAATTGATGGAGATAATGCGAACTTAACGTTTTTACGCTCGCGCTTGAACGAACTAGAGCAGCAGTATGCAACAGGTAAACTTGACACTGACCAGTTTGCCGCGCTCAAAGAAGAGCTAGAAGCAAATTTAGCACTTGAGATGGATTCGAGCACCAACATACGTCACCGCAGGGAGGATGGCGCCGCGCAACAAGCCGCGGAGCACAATAATCTTGCGCGCCGAGTTGCATTGGTTCTGCTCATTTGCGTGCCGTTAGCAAGCGCCGCGGTGTATTGGTGGGTTGGTAGTCCTCGCGTGATCACTTTGATGGCGCAAAGCGCGGCTGAACCACCCCCTTTTGATATCGCCGAAGTAGCGACAATGGTCGCTCAAATTGAAACACGACTTGACGCTAACCCAGATGATTTAGAAGGCTGGAGTGTATTGTCGCGAACCTATTTAGGTTTGGGTCGATATGCCGACGCCGAACGTGCCTATTTGCAGGTTTTGCGGTTGGGCGGTGCGAGCGCTGGCGTGTTTGCAGCGCTTGCCGATGCAAGTGCCCTCAATGCACAGGGCCAACTCAGTGGCAAGCCTATGGAGTATGTCTCGCAAGCACTGGAATTAGATCCTGAACATCCCCAAGCGCTGTGGTTAGCGGGTCTGCATGCGGCGCAGATGGGTGACAATGCAACAGCGAAGCGTTATTGGAGCATTCTCTTGCCTTTGCTCGGGTCCATGCCGGAGCGACAAGCCGAGCTACGCGATATATTGGCGCAAATGGAGGGCGAGACCTTACTATCCGCTCCCGAACCAGCCGAGTCCGCAACGGTGCCAGAAGCAACGAACCAGGGTAATTCCAATATTCGTCTATCCGTGACGATTGATGCCACGCTATTACCGCAATTACCGCCGCAAACGCTCGTGTTTGTTATTGCACGTGCGATTGATGGCCCACGTGCACCGTTGGCGGTTAAGCGCTATACGGTCGCAACTTTACCCCAAGAGATTGAGCTTAGTGACCGGGATTCTATGCTGGTAGAGCTGCAATTATCACAATTTGACAATATTGAGATTAGCGCAAGAGTAAGCCTGTCTGGTCAGCCAATCGCCAGCCCCGGTGACTTTCAAGCCACGCCGGTGCGTGTGAATCGAGACGCCAGTGCGCCGATTAAATTAGTTATAAATCATGAGGTTAAGTAACAATCTTAACAAATTAGATTGTTATTGACGCTACAACCAGCGGCGAGTTCGTTGCTGGTAATCGGTGAACTGCTGACCAAATAAGCGCCGCATGGCCTGCTCCTCTGGGTGAATCTGAAAATACTGGATATAGGCCACAAACCCTACCACACCCAACAGCGCCAGTGGGCTGTGCCAATAAATAGCCGCGCTCACGCACACTAAAGCCATGCCGAGATACATGGGATTACGCGTAAAACGAAAAACCCCACTAGTCACTAGTTGAGTGGCTTTGTCTGGGTGTAATGGGTCAATGGTTGTGCGTGCGCGAGCAAAGTTAATCACCCCGCTCAACACAAAATGGCATCCAATTATGAGCGTAAACAGGCTTAGCGATCGCAGAAAGTAAATGTCAGAGAGCCTCATGGGATCCCACAGTGCGATCATTCGCATGAGCCCTAAAAATGCAATAAGGACAATAGGAGGCGGAATCTTATTTCGCATGTTTATGTACAGTTAAATAATCGCCTTGAAAGAACACCAGCGGCGATTGCGGAGCCGCATCAAACTCTTCCACGGCACCAATAATGATCGTGTGGTCGCCGCCCTCGTACAAATTATGGGTCTTACATTGAAAACGGGCGATGGCTCCGGGTATTTGTGGCACACCATGCGGGCCAGCAAACCACTCAACTTCGTCGAACAGTGAACTATCCCAACTGCGCTTAGCAAACAAATCAGACACAGTGCGCTGTTCTGAGTTCAGCACATTAAT
>CAYGNS010000504.1:0-2470 GCA_964351295.1 uncultured Gammaproteobacteria bacterium | reverse complement strand
AAGACTCTAATAGAAAAATGAATATTAATTTAAGCAAAGAACAACTTGAAACTCCGCTCTCGCAAGTAATCGGAGTTGTTGAAAAAAGACAGACTTTGCCAATATTAGGTAATGTGTTTTTAAGTTTAGAGAGCGGCAACTTGACCCTAGTTGGATCAGATCTTGAAACCGAGATAACGACTCGCGTGGCGCAAGTACAAGGCCAGGATGGCAAGATTACTGTGTCAGCAAGAAAGCTTTTCGATATTTGTCGGTCATTACCTGCGGATGCGAATATCAGTTTAACGCTTGAAGAAAATAATAAAATGTCAGTGGTCGCTGGCAAGAGTCACTTCACACTACAAACTCTGCCTGCGGATGATTACCCGCGCCTAGAGGAAACTAACTGGAAACATGAGTTTTATTTAGAAGAGCGCGAACTCCATGGGTTGCTGAGCCGTACGTCCTTTAGCATGGCACAGCAGGATGTTCGCTACTTTTTAAACGGTTTGTTACTGGAGCTGAATCAAAACGAAATTGTGTCTGTTGCAACAGACGGTCACCGGTTAGCGAAAACCAGAGTCAACTACACAGATCTGGGCATAGACGGAGTACATAGTATCGTGCCGCGTAAAGCGGTGTTAGAAATGTCTAAATTTCTAAATACGGAGTCTGAACAACAAATACTAGTTAAGTTGAACGCGAGCCATATTTTTGTTGAGTCTGGACATTTCACGTTCATCTCAAAGCTAATTGATGGTCGCTTTCCGGACTATGGCAAAGTAATACCGAGTAATTTAAATAAACACGTATTGATTAACCGAGCCAATTTAATCGAGATTCTTAACAGAGCTGCTATCTTAAGTAACGAAAAGTTCAGAGGGGTTTCGCTGAGCCTAGGTGACCATGTACTGAAAGTGGCATCGCATAATCCTGATCAAGAGCACGCAAGCGATGAAATGGCCGTTGACTACAGTGGCGAAGAAATTGAAATTGGCTTTAACGTAACCTATTTGCTCGAAGCCCTAAAGGCGTGCCACTCTGAGAACATCGAGTTGGGTTTGTTAGATCCAAATACAAGTTGTACTTTTCACGGTGAAGGCGAAAGTGACACACTGTATTTAATTATGCCCATGCGTCTTTAAAAAATAGGCGGTTTTAAGGATAGCCGTCAATAGCGACTAACCAGCATTTTATGAGCCAGCGACTAGCTGGCTTTTTTGTACCCACCTACCCTACTAGCCCAGCAATCTTCTAAAAATGTTCCACGTGGAACATTCTGGCTTAAAGGTGCTAATGTTCCACGTGGAACATCGTTTTATTAATGCTTGTTCTTCTTACCAAATACACCCATTTGTAAACAACAACTAGGGTATTCCTATAGTGTGTAGTCAGCCCAATTTTGCTATACTCTGGCGCTGTTAAATCGCCTATAAAAAGCAAAAAAATAATGACCTACGATTCCAGTAGTATCAAGGTACTTAAGGGCTTAGACGCCGTTAGAAAACGTCCAGGGATGTACATCGGTGATACTGATGATGGCACCGGATTACACCACATGGTGTTCGAAGTTGTTGATAACTCAATTGACGAAGCGCTGGCAGGTCATTGTTCGGGCGTCAACGTTGTCATCAATCAAGATAATTCGATTTCAGTATGGGATGACGGTCGTGGTATTCCCGTAGGCGTGATTGAGGAAGAAGGTAAATCGGCCGCCGAAATCATCATGACGGTGCTGCATGCAGGCGGTAAGTTTGACAACAACTCATACAAAGTATCGGGTGGTTTGCACGGCGTAGGCATCTCGGTAGTTAATGCATTATCCGACTGGCTGAAACTAGAGATTGAACGGGGTGGCAAGTCTTATGAGCAAACCTATCATTTAGGTGTGCCGCAAGCTGATTTAGCCGAAACGGGTAATAGTGATAATACTGGCACCAAAATCACCTTTAAACCAAGCCCCGAAATCTTTTCGATCACTGAGTACAGTTACGACATTTTGGCAAAGCGTCTACGCGAGTTGTCATTCTTAAACTCTGGGGTCCGCATCGAACTGTATGATGCTAGAACCAACAAGGGCGATGTGTTTGAGTACGAAGGCGGTATTGTTGCTTTTGTTCGACATTTAAACAAAATGCGCACGCCCTTGAACACCGACGTAATCCAGGTAATTGGCGAGCGGGATGGCGTTATTGTTGAAGTAGCGCTGCAGTGGAACGATTCTTACACAGAGAATGTTTTCTGCTATACCAACAATATTCCACAGCGCGATGGTGGAACGCATTTATCTGGCTTTAAAGGTGCATTGACTCGAACGCTGAATCAATACATTGAGGAATCTGGTCTAGCCAAAAAAGAAAAGGTGGTAGTTAGCGGCGATGATTCCCGCGAAGGTTTAACCGCCGTACTTTCGGTTAAAGTGCCAGACCCTAAATTCTCTTCGCAGACTAAAGAAAAACTCGTCTCTTCTGAAGTGAAGGGTGTGGTTGAG
>CAYGNS010000503.1:0-2472 GCA_964351295.1 uncultured Gammaproteobacteria bacterium | reverse complement strand
CTCCACAGGGCTGTATCTCTTACAAATAGACAAAGCGCCCGGCTACATCATGCTGCCGCTCGTGCTAACGCTTGGCGCGGAAGAAGTTTGGGCGTACTCAACCACCAATGAAGACGATGCGTTGCGCCAACGCTGTTTCGAAATAGCCGGCGTAGCGCGTTCATTGCATGCCCTGAAAACCTATTTTCCTGAAACTACGGTAACGCCTTATTTAGAGCAGTTACGCGAAGCCAATAGGAGTGAGCGCAGTATCGATTTTATTGAAGTTATTGCGCAGCAAATACTCACTGGCCAGTTTGATCGAGAAGCCTATCTCAACCGTGTGCGCTACGGTCATGCTTGAATGCAGGCTTGTTGTATTTTGCCTGCGCGGTTTAGTGCTTAAAATTTCCGTTAAGTTCACCCCACTGTAATACACTATCGCGAGCTTATTCGTGGCACCGCTGGCTGTGAGAACTCCGCGCGCTGTCTGTGTATGGCTGCACTCTTCGATGGTGCGGCATTTCTTTCTAAAATTTTTGTGGAAAATTCTATGCGTTTACTAAAACTGTTGCTGGGGTTGATGGTGGTTGTGGTATTGGCGGCGGGCCTCTATTTATACGACCCGTTACCCGATAACCCTTCAGCGGCTGAGTTGTCGGCGGCCTCTGAGCAATACTTTGCCGAAGTAGTGCGTGACGAATGGGGTATTCCACATATTCAAGGTAAGCGCGATGCAGATGCTAGTTTTGGTTTGGCGTATGCCCATGCCGAAGACGACTACGCCACCATTCAAGAGGTAGTGGCCGCCACCCGCGGCGTGTTAGCGCGCTATCGAGGTAAAGATGCCGCACCGGCTGACTATGTGGTGGCCTTACTTGATGTATGGAATACCGTTGACGAGCGATATGCGACCGACGTGCCGAGCGATGTTAAAGCGGTAGCCGAAGCGTATGCGGCGGGTTTAAATCTTTATGCCGCGCAAAACCCAGAGACCACATGGCAAGGGTTAGCGCCATTTACCGCGCAGGACGTAATCGCAGGATTTATATTCAAAACGCCATTCTTCTACGGGTTAGATAAAACCTTGGGTGAATTGTTTGACCCCACGCGCGAAGTGGAGCTTGCCCTCGACCCTGCATTAGACGCTAACGCATTTGAGGTGCGTAAGCGCACGGGCGCTGAATCGGGTTCTAACGCCATGGCTATTTCGGCCGCCCGTTCTGGCGAAGCGACCACGCGGCTGTTGATTAATTCGCACCAGCCAATGACGGGCCCGGTGGCCTGGTACGAAGCGCATTTAAAATCAGAGCAGGGGTTGGATATTCAGGGCGGTATTTTTCCAGGCACTCCCGTTATTTTGCACGGCTTTAACCAGCACCTTGGCTGGGCCAATACGGTTAATCATATTGATCTGTCGGATGTATATCGCATTACGCGCAATCCAGACAATCCCGATCAGTATCTTCTAGACGGTCAATGGCGTGAGTTTGAGCGCAGCCAAGTAGAGATTAAAGTAAAGCTGTGGGGGCCGTTTGTATACCCCGCACAGCGCGAGCTTTTGCAAACTGAGCATGGGCCCGTTATTGAATCGCAAGATGCTGTGTACGCTTTACGCTACGCAGGGCGCGGCGAAATTCGCCAGCTCGAACAATATTATCGTCTTAACCAAGCCACGGACTTTAATTCCTTTATGGCCGCAATGGGTATGAACGCACTGCCCAGCATTAACTATTTATACGCCGACAAAGACGACAATATAGCCTTTATCCACAATGCCCAGTTTCCAAATCGCATCGAGGGCTGGGATTGGAGTTTAGATCTACCAGGTGATCGCAGCGATCTTATCTGGCAGGGGTACCGTCCGTATAGCGCGGTACCTAAGTTGATTAACCCCGAGTCGGGTTTGGTTTTTAATGCCAACAACACGCCGTTTATTGCGACCGATGGCACAGACAATTTAAGGGCACAAGACTTCCCAGCTTCGATGGGTTTGGCCACTAATCAAACCAATCGCGCTCAGCGTTTTGTTGACTTAAACAACGGTACAAATGCCATCACCAAACAAGCGCTGCTTGAGCAAAAGTTTGATCTGGAGTATTCCAAGTTATCCAATCAGTACAAGATTGTACAAAAGCTGATTAATGCCACATGGGACGACGCACGTTTAGCCGCGGCCGCTGAGCATTTGCGCGGCTGGGACATGCGCACCAATATCGAAAACCGACATGCGGCGCTCGGAGCTTTGTTATTTATGCAATTGCGCCAAGCGAGTGATCCTGAAGACTACAGCTTAGAGAACTTGATTGAGCCATTTACCAAAGCGGTGGACTTACTCGAACGTAAGTTTGGCCGCATTGACCAAACTTACTTTTGTTTTATCCCAACTGCTCGGCAATCATGATTTGTTTTAAATATTGAAGAATATCTCAAGTAAAATAATTAGGATGACTAACTTTATGATCAAACATGGATTTGAACCAAAAAATATTT
>CAYGNS010000502.1:0-2473 GCA_964351295.1 uncultured Gammaproteobacteria bacterium | reverse complement strand
GTACCTGTTAAGTTGCCGCCGCGCCCCATAAGCCCAAGCAAACTGTGTATTGGTATGGCTACCTACGATGACTACGATGGGGTTTACTTTTCCATTCAAGCTATCCGTCTCTACCATCCTGAGGTACTGAACGACATCGAGTTTGTTGTACTTGACAATAATCCCACGGGAGTTTGTGCCCAGGCCTTGCGCAGTTTAGGTGATTGGATGCCTAACTATCGCTATGTGCCAGGGGATAATTTTCAGGGCACGTGGTCACGATTCGCGCTCATAAATCAAACGCATGCGCCTTACATTTTGTGCATGGATTCGCATGTGATGGTCCTGCCAGGGGCTTTGCAGCGCTTACTCGACTATTTTGATGCACATCCCGATTCACCCGATTTTTTGCAAGGGCCGTTGCTCGGTGATGATCTTGCATCATTATCAACGCATTTCACCCCAGGTTGGGGAGCGGGTATGTTTGGTCGTTGGGACACGGACGCTAGAGCCGAAGACATTGACCATCCTCCATTTGATATTCCTATGCAGGGGTTGGGCCTGTTTGCCATTCGTCGCGATTGTTGGCCCCGAGTAAACCCACGCTTTAAAGGTTTTGGGGGAGAAGAGGGCTATATTCATGAAAAAGTGCGGCGTGCGGGTGGACGCACCTTGTGTTTGCCTTTTTTAAGATGGATCCACCGATTTAATCGACCAATGGGTGCACGCTATGCGCTCAATTGGGAGGATCGGATACGCAACTATATGATTGCGCACCACGAGCTTGGTGCTGACAATACAGAGATGATCGATCATTTTAAAGCACACATTGGGATCACGGAAACGAATGCGATTGTGACCAAAGTGGTGACTGAAATGAACAACCCGTTTTTCTATTTTGATGCCATTTACTGTATCAATAAAGATAGCGAAGCGCAGCGTTGGGCGGCGGCCTGTGCACAGTTTGAGGAACTAGGAATTGCACATCGTGTACAGCGATTGGCAGCCATTGAAACAACGCATAATCACCATATTGGTTGCGCGCTTTCGCATCGGGCCGTTATACAGACGGCCAGTGTAAATGGATACGCGAATGTGTTGGTTTTGGAAGACGACGTGGTATTCGACGCCACTACGCTTGCCAATTTGGCGCTTAGCATCGCTGACGTGAGGACTATTGCTTGGGATTTATTGTATCTGGGCGGGCATTGCTGGGGGCAGACCTATCCAAATGCAGGCGACTGCCAACACGTACACGAGGTGGCTTTAGGTTTAGCGGGGCCCTCCACCACGCACGCGGTAGCCTACAATCAAAGTAGTTATGCGAGTTTACTCAACGATTTGCCCGACAGTGTTGAACAAATGGAGCACTTTCTAACTCATAATTTACCCGCGATAGATCAATACCTAGCGCACGCCACCCACCTGCGACGGTTTATTGTTGCACCACGAGTGGCGAGTCAGCCTGCGCTACTGGAACAGGAAGATTTAGGGTTTACGCCGCTACAAACTGTCGGTCACTAAGCTTAGTGCCGTGAGCGCTAACATGACTTGAATTGCTGAACGGTCGATCTAAACGGAGACAGCCAGTTTTGGTATGGGGTGTCTTACTTAACTTTGATATCTTAAACCCTTGAATGCGAAAGGGAATCCACGGATTTCGAATGTAAGGGATAAAAAAGGCATGAGAAAATACACTGAAACACTTGCGATTTGGCGTCAGTTTCATTACATTGCGCCTCGCAGAAGCAATCCCTAACAGTCATTGTCGACGCTACGCGCATGTAGCTCAGCTGGATAGAGTACCTGGCTACGAACCAGGCGGTCGGAGGTTCGAATCCTTCCATGCGCGCCATTTTCAAAAAACGGAATTAAGCATAAATGCTTGTTCCGTTTTTTTTTGCCTACGGCTTGATACAGATCAAGCTCGATACGCATAATTGTAGAGATCATCGTGCATTTACCACAACCTCTACACGCGTTATGACTAATTCCGAAGATAATAGTAGGGTGCAAGAGGCGCTTGACGCCGTGCCTAGGCCTGAGCTGCCGTTCGCGGCGCCCTGCCGGGACTTATCCTTGAGTGCGCCTTGGCGTTGGCTACTGCTAGGCTTTAAGGACACGCGTCGCGCGCCGCTTATGAGTTTGGGGTTTGGTACCCTAATGTCGGGCTTGGTCGCGATGCTGATTTATGCTGCGTGGACGATTGGCAGCGCATGGATAGTGTTTTGTGCGCTGCTAGGTTCGGTGTTTTTGTTGCCTTTAATTTGTATTGGAACGTACGCCATCAGTGCGCAACTTGAACGTGGCTTGACCGTATCGTTACGCCGTACGTTGCGAGCGGCGTTTAAGCGATATATTGGCACGGAGCTCGTGTTTGCGCTGGTGTTGCTGGTCGTGTTTTTGGTGTGGGCTCGCGCGAGCTCGATGATCAGTATCTTTCTGCCGAACAGCGATACTTATTCTACTGAAAATATGGTGGTCTATTTGAGCG
>CAYGNS010000501.1:0-2475 GCA_964351295.1 uncultured Gammaproteobacteria bacterium | reverse complement strand
GTTCCACCGTGCCTTCGCGTCGTGGGTCGGCGGCGCCCATTAAAGAGCCATCACTTGATCTCACCACTACGCTCAAACCAGAATTTTCGCCGGCACTTTCGTTTACGTTATAGCCGTAATCACGCAGTCCTTGAATCAACGACTCTGATGCGCGTTCTTTTTCAATACGAATTTGCTCGCCACGCGACACCATATTCGGAAGTGTTACGGCCTCTTCTGGGCTTAGTCCCCATGCTAATACGCCAACCAAAGTCTTCGCTGTATAGGCGATAATTGAATTGCCACCCGGCGAACCCGTGGCCATTACAAAGTCGCCTTGTTCGTCAAATACAATGGTGGGCGACATGCTTGAGCGCGGACGCTTGCCCGGCTCAATGCGATTTGCGATGGGCCGGCCTTGTTCGTCTTTGGGATTAAACGAAAAGTCAGTTATTTGATTGTTTAGGAACATACCGCCGACCATTCGCGTAGATCCAAAAATGCTCTCCACGCTGGCGGTCATCGACACTACATTGCCATCGGCATCCACCACCACAAAATGCGTGGTGCCCGCAACGTCGTGTGTGGCATCCGCTCCCAACGCCACTTTTTGCGCGCTTGCTTCGTATGCCCATGGGTCGCCAAACGACACGTTTTCAAGTGCCGCGTCGGCTTGTATTAAGCGCGCTCGCTCGGCCAGATACTGCTCGTCTAATAAGCCCTCGAGCGGCAGTTCAACAAACGCTGGGTCGGCAATATAGTGATCGCGATCAGCGTAAGCCAAGCGTTGTGCTTCGCTGAATAAACGCCAGTTTAGTGGATTGTTGGCGCCCCCTTCAGCAAAGCCCTTGCTGTGATCAAGAATGCCCATAATTTGCCCTACGGCGATCCACGATGATGCAGGGGGTGGGCCACATAAAATGTAGCGTTGATACGTTTGGCAAAGCGGCTCCAACTGCAAAGCGCGGTAGTCGGCGAGATCGCTTGTTTGTAATGCGCCGGCTCGCGGCTGCTCTTGCACTTTCGCAACAATGGCGGCTGCAAGAGGGCCGTCATACATCGCCATGGGATCTTCGGCGAGCATGCGTAGCGTGTCGGCGTACGCAGGATTATCGCGAATAGCCCCTACCGCGAGCGGTGCGCCTTCTGCGTCAAAGAAATACTGCGCGGCTTCAATTGGCCCTTCAGCAGGATCTTTAGGAATGTACTGGCCAAATCGTGCGATCATGCCGTGCAGACGTTCCGACACGGCAAAGCCTTGCTCGGCCAACTCTATGGCCGTTGTAAACTGACTCCCCCACGGTAGCTTGCCGTATTGCTCATGCGCGAGTGCGAGCATGGCAACCGTACCTGGCACGCCCGTTGAAAGACCGCTGTTTTTGGCGTTTAAAAAGCCTATTGACTCACCGCTATCGTTTAGAAATTGCGTGTCTGATATGGCCATAGGGGCTGTTTCACGGCCATCAAAAGCAGTGAGTTTTTGCGTAGCTCGGTGGTAGTACAGCATAAAGGCGCCGCCGGCCAGACCAGAGCTTTGCGGCTCTACCAGACTCAATACCGACTGAATAGCTATCGCCGCATCAATCGCCGAACCGCCCGAGCGCAGTATCGCGGCCCCAGCTTGAGTCGCCAAAGGGTTGGCGGTTACTACGATTGCCTGCCCTTCGTTCGCGAGCTCGCTCGGGCTGAGCGGCTGCGAATGCCCGCAGCCAGCCGTCAACAGCACGCTAAGCGTCAATACGAGCCACCCAAATTTGGCTTTATTTGCGGCGCGCTGCGCTAAAACGCCGCACATTGCTAAAGCGACGAGTTGCGGGGAGGATTGTTTGAAAGACAAAAACCGAAGGAACAGACAATGCATAGCTAAAAACGGGTTAAACCAAAAGGCTAAAGAGATATGTGAAGTATGCCCTAGACCCGTATGTCTTACACCCATTGCTTGGGTAAGTTCATTGATCCGAGGGCTGATAAAATTGTGTACTTGCTAAACAGCTATGCCCATTTCGCAAGAGCTTTCTCTGCGCAATCAAATTACAAAGATTACAATTTCTCTAACCACTGAGAGACTTCTATTGGCAGCTCTCTCAAAGGTGCTTGAAAGAACAGCAAAGGTGGTTAAACCGTCAATATACGTTTCCGCATGGTTTGGCGTACACTCACTAAGCGAGTATCGTTAGATCGCTTCTCGGTTGCTTTTATCCTACTGTCTTATTATTGGGTAACTGTTATGGTTTTACGAACGGTGTAAACACTCTCTTTAAATTGCATGATTAGAATAATTTTACCAGTTGCGGCATTACTCACGAGTGTCGCGCTGCTACAAACGGGCAATGGCATCCAGGGCACCCTATTGCCCGTTAGAGCGGCTGCGGAGTCGTTTACCACGTTGTCGATTGCTCTGTTCGGCTCCCCCTACTTTTTTGGTTTTATCGCTGGCTGCCTATACGGACCCAAGCTGGTTACCTTGGTGGGGCCTATCCGCGGATGTCCGGCGAT
>CAYGNS010000500.1:0-2476 GCA_964351295.1 uncultured Gammaproteobacteria bacterium | reverse complement strand
GTCTTCAACGCCAAATTCCTTTTGGGTGCGGCTGATCATGGAGCCGATTTTGCGGGCGTCGATGAAAAGGGTCTCGCCTTCTCTGTTTCGATAACCACGTTCACTGTCGGCCTTTTTATTCTTGGTTAAGAACCAGAGGCAGACGGGTATCTGGGTGGTGTAAAAGAGTTGGCCGGGCAGCGCGATCATGCAATCGACTAGGTCATTCTCGATCATCTTTTGGCGGATAGCGCCTTCGCTGGTGGTGTTGGTGCTCATAGAACCGTTAGCGAGTACAAAGCCTGCCACACCGTGTTCGGAGAGCTTGGAGACCATGTGCAGAATCCAGGCGTAGTTGGCATTGCCAGTAGGGGGCGTTTCGTAGCCATTCCAGCGCCCATCATGAACTAACTCATCAGGCCCACGCCAATCCTTAAGGTTGAATGGCGGATTGGCCATGATGTAGTCGGCCTTGAGATCGGGGTGTTGATCTTTGAAGAAAGTATCGGCGGGTACTTCGCCGAGGTTGGCCGAGAGCCCGCGCACTGCGAGGTTCATCTTAGCCAGCTTGTAGGTGGCTGTGGTGAATTCTTGTCCGTAGATTGAGATGTCTTTAGTGTTGCCGTGGTGACTTTGCACGAATTTAAGTGATTGCACGAACATACCGCCAGAGCCGCAACAGGGGTCGTAGATTTTGCCCTTGAAGGGCTCGATCATTTCGGCAATTAGATTGACCACGCACTTGGGGGTATAGAACTCACCACCCAGTTTGCCCTCGGATGCGGCGAACTTGCCGAGAAAGTATTCATAAACTCGGCCGACGGTGTCTTCCTCCTTGTCGCCGTTGGTGTCGATATTATTTATTGCATCAATGAGCGCCGCGAGCTTGCTGCCATCTAAGCCTAAACGAGAGAAATAGTTGTCTGGCAAGGCGCCCTTGAGCGATGCATTGCTTTTCTCTATTGCAGTGAGAGCGGAGTCGATCTTGATTGCAATATCACCCTGCTTGGCATGCTGCTGGATGTAGGACCACCGTGAAGTCTCTGGCAAGTAGAAGACATTCTGCATGGTGTAAAACTCCACCATATCAACGTACTTGTCTTTATCCTCTGCGATCAGCTCGGCTTTACGTTCCTCAAACTTGTCGGACACAAATTTAAGAAAGATCAGCGACAGCACAACGTGCTTGTACTCCGAAGACTCCACGGAGCCTCTAAGCTTAGTGGCGGTTTCCCAGAGAGATTCCTCGAAGGATTTAGCTGCTTTTTGCACGCTTTTAGTTTTTTTCTTAGCCATTTTCAGTTTGATGTACTGTTCATATTTTTTTACAGAGCTCTAGGTCCTTTCAGTAGGTTGCCACGATATTCGTCTTTCTCAAACAAAAAGGAGTCTTCGCTGCCTAGTGTGCTGAACGTCACTTATGTTAAGCGTTGTTTTTCGTTATACGCTAGAAACGCAGCAGAGTTTTTGCTTGCAATATATATACTGTGGCCTCTTACTGTGGAATTAAGCGAATATAGATCAACGAAATGAAATAGAGAAAAAAAATACAGCTAGACCAATAAAAAAGTACCGAAAGTCTTTTAAACGGATTCTTTAGCTTATTTGCACGAACAACTTGCCCGTCCTGGGCTGAATTTGATTCGAGTAATTTAGGGCTTGTTACCGCAGCTTGTCTAACGGCGGAAATAGATCTCCAACCTCAACGCCTAATGCTTTAGCGAGTTGAATCAAATTGATGGCTGAAATATTTCGCACGCCTCGCTCTATTCCACTGTAGTAGGAGCGAGCAAACCCAGCTTTAAATGCCATATGATCTTGAGTCACACCCAGACTCTCACGAATAGCGCGGATGTGCTTGCCGACAAGCTTCAGTTGATCGCCTTTTTCCATAGCGGAAAGATATTTCAACGTCCACTATAGGTACACGCTCTATGAGTGCCATATAATGCTGGCTTTTACATCTGGGTATCAGTCTAATGAGCACTTATAAAGCCATCGCTGACGATTACTACATTAACGGCATAAACAACACGCAGATTTTTGAGAAACATGGTTTGACGAGAATGCGATCGAGCATCGGTCAAGAGCGAGTGTTTGAGCATTTGCCTAACTACAAACATTCGACGCTTGAATGTTTGCATTGTGGTGGAGAGATGGAGTCTACATACCTGAGTAAGGGCTCAAGTCTCGCGACCGACAGATTAGAGAATGATCACTCTGGCAAGGGTTTGCAAAATATTGCACTCGTTAGGCTTGAAAGTTATGAGGTTAGACGGCGCCACCTAAGGAATTACGGAGCGGCATGCCTGGTTGACGGCGGGCATAAAATTTCAATCCCCAGCTGTGTCTCGTGCGGTCACCAACTTAGAGATCGATGTCGGTGTGATGCCTGTGTGGAACTCTTGAGCTCCAGAGCGAGCGAAGCCGCAGCTCAAACTCTGTATGAGCTAACTGCGACCGATCCGCTGAGTGTTGATCAGCTATCAGCTTCCGA
>CAYGNS010000499.1:0-2476 GCA_964351295.1 uncultured Gammaproteobacteria bacterium | reverse complement strand
CCACCAGCGTGCGGGTATCCCGCAATAGCGTCAAATACCGCTCGCGCCTTGCCGTAGACTTAGCCGGCAAAAACCCTTCATATACAAACCGGTCGGTTGGTAGACCCGCAATCGAGAGGGCCGCAATAATGGCACTGGGGCCGGGTATCGCCACCACCTCAAAGCCGGCTTGGCGAACCGCTCGAACCAATACAAATCCAGGGTCACTTATCAGTGGTGTACCCGCATCACTAATCAGAGCTAAGGTCTGGCCGTCGGCGAGCAGAGACAGCACCCAGTCAACCAAGCCACTCTCGTTATGCTCGTGGCAGGGCTTCAAAGGCGTGTGGATATCGAAATACTCTAACAATGGTCGACTATGTCGTGTGTCTTCGGCCAAGATTAAATCGACTTGAGATAACACACTCACCGCACGATATGTGATGTCATCTCGATTGCCGATGGGCGTCGCCACAATGTACAAACAGCCTGTTTTAAAATTCTGCATTTTTCGTAATCGCGCTAATCACATGGTTTAACTTTGCCGCCATGACAACGTTCTTGCTGACGTTTTTGCTTTAAAGAAGGGCTAATCGGTATACTCTCTTATTTCGGGGGGTGCGCGAACGTGCTGCCAGCAATGTGATTACTGTTTTTAATACACGCTTAACCGAAACCCGCTGATTCTGCGCCCCGAACACCTTAGACGGACTTAACTTAGAATGCACTTAATATCGCCCAAGCGAGTCACTAATACTCTTATGAAGACTCCACGCATCCCCCGCCTTTCAGCAACCTTGAGCTTTGTCGCACTGACTCTGGCTGCGTGCGCCACACCTTATCAACCCGCTGATGTTGAGTCTAGAGACTTATCGCGGCCAGGCTCGAATCTGCCCAATTTGGACAACGGTTGTCAAAATCTTGAATGTGCCAATCCAGGCGATATTGCCAACCGTCTGCCGCAACAAGATGCCGCATTAGGCCGTGCTGAGTATTTCGAAGCCGAGGCGGCGCGGCGTAACAATGTGCAGGCGCAAGTGGACGCAACCCTAAGTGCCGCCGAATATTATGTGCAAGCCGATCAAGCACAACGAGCCGTAGACCTTATCCGCGACCTAAACATGCGCGCTTCAACGGCCAGCTTGAGTGAAGTGCAACGCGATCGCGTCGATGTAATTTACGCCTACTACGCCTACTCTAATCGAGATTACGCGCAAGCTTTAAACATCTTACAGCGCTTAATGCCGCCAGCGCCGAGCGTGGAGTATGTTGACCCCCGTACGCTACCCGAGTACCAAGAACGCGCGGAGCGACAACAGTTACCTTCAGAAATAAATACGGATGATCGATGGGCAAACGCACCGTCAACCATGGGTGATGCAGGCGACCAGCAAGAGCGACAAGTTATTGAGCAACCGCGCCTCGTAGCGACGCCTGATCTGAGTCCACAACAGATTGATGCGCTTCTTTTAAGTTCTTTTTGTTACAGAGAATTGGGACAGTTTGATAAACAAATCGATTTGTTAATGCAACGCGAGTCGGGTTTGCGCGGCGAGGCGCGCGCGCAGAGTACGCGATACACATGGCAAGTAATTAATGCCCTGCCCCCATTAAGCCGCGAACAAATAATTGCGCAATCAAGTTTGGCGAGAATTAAACCTCGTCTAGAGCAAAGTTTAAGCAATAGATCACCGGCGGTCGCAACCGCAGCCAAACAGTTCACAAGTCATCCCAACGATCTCAACTCACAACAGGGCACCTTCTCTACGGCACAACGCCAAGAGGTTAATTGGAGCAGTAACTCCGTTCGACAAATCGCGGTGCTTTTGCCACTTTCATCTAAATTCAACAAAGCCGCTACCGCTTTGCTTGATGGAATCAAGCACGAGCATGAATTGCAGCGCGGTAGCTATTCGCCTGAGTTGCTGGTGTATGACATTGGCGACGACCCTTATCAAACGCCCCAGTACTATCAAGCCGCGGTGAACCAAGGCGCTAAGTTCATTATTGGACCGTTAGGTAAAGATTACGCAGATCAACTGTTACTGGCGCGCAGCCAATATGCTATGCGCAACACACCCGCCCTATTACTTGGCGGCAGCTCAGCGCTAGACTCAGGCACCTATCGATTGGAATTTTCGCCTGAACGCGAAGGCGTTATGGTGGCGCGCAAGGCTTTCGCTGACGGACACTTGAGCGCAGCCGTAGTGGCGGCCAACGACGCTAAGAGCGCGCGTATTAAACAAGCATTCGCACAAGAATGGCTTTCGCTCGGCGGGCGCATCAGTGCGCAGTCGGAATTCTCACCAGCGCAATTTGATCACACCGTGGAACTCAAATTGCTCTTTAAAGTAGGCGCGAGTGAAAATCGTGCCAAGCGACTTGGAGAGGTTCTGGGCTACCAACCCGAGCATGCTGTGTATCAATGAGCGGATATCGACTGTGTATTTATGATTGCCGAAGCGCAAACCGGGCGTTTACTCCGGCCACAAATCAA
>CAYGNS010000498.1:0-2489 GCA_964351295.1 uncultured Gammaproteobacteria bacterium | reverse complement strand
TCGCGCGATTATACGTGCAAACACAAATCGATAACCTCGATTGCGTGTTGCTTTTAGATGGCTCGTTAGCTCGCTTATTCGTCATAGTGGCGGCTCACCTGCAGCAATTGCTCCCTAAACGCCGCTTGGCTTAAGCGGTTATAGCCCAACGTATGCGGCCACTCACTACCCGCCGAGTTCGCTGTTGCCCTAAGGCCCAAAATACACCTCAATCGATGTGCGACTCGATGCCCAAACCAACGTTCTAATCTACCTGTCGTTGGCCAGTGGGCACTGATATTGTTACTGACGCGAACGTGCTCGGGCTGCTGCCATATCTGCTGCAAAACGTTAGCGGTTGCGGATACTGAGCGCGCAATGGTGTAACGGGCAGCAACGAGTTCGCGAGCGGCGATAGCGAGCCCGTGTCGAAGGTTGGAATCTAGTAAAGAGGTCAGAGCCGTGGCCGCCCCATGCACATCGCCGATATCGAACAATAGACAATTTTGCTGATCAATCAACGCGGCTTCCCGCGCTAAACCAAGGTAACGACTACTCACTACCGCGACACCCGCAGCCATGGCTTCCCACGCCACAATGGGGCCTGTTTCCCAACTCGAAGTGATGAGCATCGCATCACACTGCGGCAAGATTGAGTTAAGCAGTTGGTCCCGCTCCACAAAACCCAAAAAAGTCACTGTGTTGTCGGCAAGTTGCTCTGCCAGTAATGTCGTTAGCTCGGCCCGATACGCGCCTTCGCCGGCAATCAGTAATTTAAACCGAACGCCTTGCGCTTGAAGCTCAGCAACAATGCCCACTAAGTCTTGGCAGCGCTTTTGCTCGGTTTCGATACGCCCAGAGAACAGAATGGTCAGTGCATTACCCTTTTCGGGGTCTACGTGCGCGGCCCGCAAATTAGGCTGTAACGCACCAGACTCGTTTGGTAGTTGCACACCGTACGGTGCGTAGTAAATATGCTCGGCCGGCACTTTAGTGAACGCTTTAATGGCGGTTGATGTGAGCTTATTAGTGACGAGAACAGCATCAATATAGCTTTGTGCGTGTTCGATATCAGCATAATAATCCGGTTCAAGACCATGTACCGTGGCAACCAATTTAAGCGGTCTGGTCGATTGTTGCCGCGCCAACTGCGTGCCTTCGTAACTATCCGGAACGTTCACCGACACCACAATATCCGCCTGTGTGTGGGCAATGGTAGCGGCAATCGCCTGCACTCGCCCCCAGCGAGTATTCGCGGGATTGCGGATATGCGCTACGTGAGCGAACTGGTAGTACGCACAATACGTGGCAGCCGAGTGGTACTTACCGTCTACCGCCCCACAAATACTTTTAAGCCCCGCGTGATTCAGCCCATTAATTAAATACTCTAACCACACCTGCACGCCGCCGAGCAAATATGCGGTGGGCACTATAAACAGCACGGTGGGTTGCTTGGACAATGGCTTTACTCCTGAACTGAAGCTCGCTTACAAACGCTGATGTTCAGCCGTAACTAGATAATTGATTACGCCCATATACTCTTTGGTTTGGTAGTCTTGTGCCCACGCTTCCACCACATTTAAGCTCGCTTGATGTTCGCCCCATAGCCAGCGATTGGTTTCCGCATCCGACAACACAAGGCGCACTGAGTAGTCTCCAGGGGATAAAAACTTGGCGGGCAACTCAAACACAAAACGATGCTTACCGGCCTCGAGTACCCGTGTTGCATGTGAGCTATGTTGCGACACGATGTTCTGGCCGCCACGAACGAGGGTCATAGTGGCGCGAAAGGTTTGCAAAGGTTTAGCGTTGTCTATGTCAACGCAAACCGTGAGTGGCTTGAGCGGGTCGAATACCACGTCGTGATTTTCCAGATCACCGTCAATACTCATCGACAGCACTTCCATCGCCCCAAGCATCGGCCCAGTAAAGCCTTTCTCTTGCGCACCGATCGACTGTTTGCGGCGCTCGCCATACGTCTTGATAGCGTTGGCTGTATCGTCAAACGTAATCAGCCTGCCTTGCTCAAGCAGCATGGTACGCGAACACAGTTTATTGACCATACTCAGATTGTGGCTCACAAAGAGCACCGTGCGCCCTTGCTGACCCATGTCGTCTAGTTTGCCGAGCGAACGATCCTGAAAACGCTGATCGCCAACCGCGAGCACTTCATCAACAATGAGCACATCGGAATCTAGATGGGCTGCAACAGAGAAAGCTAGGCGCACATACATGCCACTCGAATACCGTTTAACCGGCGTATCAACAAATTTTTCGACCTCGGCAAAGCTAACAATCTCGTCAAACCGCTGCAAAATTTGCGCGCGGCTCATCCCCAAAATTGAGCCATTTAAAAAGATGTTCTCGCGACCCGTTAATTCTGGATGAAAGCCCGTACCTACTTCCAGCAGGCTCGCCACTCGGCCGTTAATTCGAAGTTGTCCTTCGGTGGGTGGGGTGATGCGGCTTAAAACTTTTAATAACGTGCTCTTGCCTGCCCCGTTGTGCCC
>CAYGNS010000497.1:0-2519 GCA_964351295.1 uncultured Gammaproteobacteria bacterium | reverse complement strand
CTTATGAAGTATTTGAAGACTAACGGAGCCCGACTGGGTGGCCAAACGGCTCAGTGGTTTATTCGTTTTACGGGCAAGGATGGTTTTGTGACGAGCGGCGACACGGTGACTGCGCTGATTGCGAATGGCGTAGAAATTGATCCTCGTGCCACCGCACAACGAGATCTTAAAAAGATACAGGAAGCGTTTAACGAATGGCACGCTGAATCAGGTCGCCCCTACACGCATATCAGTAAAGTCTTGAGTTATACAGTAGGGGACAACGTGCCAGTGGACGTGCTCAAAACGTACACCGGTCAATCACTCGTAACGAACCAATAGTCGTCGGCGAGCGTCTTATTGAACTGCCTAGAGTATCGGTAGGTAAGTCGTTAATTAGCGCCGTTTAACAGGCTTGACCACAAACAGTAAATCGCCTGTATTGACTTGCGCATTGTTTGCTTGATTCACCCTTACCACTTCGTACTCGCCATCGGCGGTAAAGATCTCGCCTGAGCCAAGAACACTCGATAGCGAAATGTGCGTAAACAGCTTCATCGCTTCAATCTGACACAGCGTTTGACTCAGGTTGACGCGATCGCCTACTTTCGCGAACTCGGGTTCACTCGGCGCTGGCGTTGAGTAGTAAATACCAGTCATTGGCGACACAACTTTTAGCTCATCGGTACCCGCAATTTGTAAGCTACTGAGGTCAGAATCGGCTTTCGCCACACCCGTGTAAGACATCTCCTCGATGATTTCTTGTTTGTCCAAAGTGGCCAAGAAGCGTGGCAAGTACCCGGTATCGTATTCACCGCCTACAAAAGTTTTATCATTTAAGATGCGTTTTAACAGGCTGATATTGGTGCACACGCCTTTAATCACGGTTTGATCGAGTGCTTCGAGCAGCTTCTTGATAGCGTCTTTACGGTTTTTGCCATGCACGATTAACTGCGCGATCATGCTGTCGTAAAACGGTGAAATGGTTTTGCCTTCGGTTACGGCCGCAATCACTTCGATGTGCGCTCCTTCAGGAAATTTACATTCGGTAACAAGACCTGGAGTTGGAATAAAGTCGATATCACCATTTTTATCTAAGCGCGCTTTCTCGGCGGTAATACGTGCTTCGATCGAGAAGCCCTTATTAACAGGCTTAAGATCGGCGATGCTGCCGCCTTCGGCAATCTCATATTGTTTACCTACAATCGAAATGCCTGAGGTCCATTCCGTTACAGGGTGTTCTACCTGCAAACGCGTATTCATTTCCATGAAGTAGAACGTATTGGCGTTTAGATCGTAAATAAACTCGACCGTACCAGCACCGAAGTAATCCACCGCATCGGCTAACTTCTTGGCGCACTCATAGGCTGCGTCTTCCAAGTCTTTCGGTAACATGGTAGAGCCTGATTCTTCAAGCACTTTTTGGTTATTACGCTGTACTGTACAGTCGCGTAAACCCACGACTTTAGTATTGCCTTTGCTGTCACGCAAAATTTGCACTTCGATATGGCGCATCGACTCTACAAACTTCTCTAGATATAAGTCGCCATTACCAAAAGCGCTGCGCGCTTCGCTGTACACATTGTTAAACGCGTCTTTAATTTCTGAAGCGTTACGCACCACTTTGATGCCTTTGCCGCCACCACCGTGTACGGCTTTTAAGAGTACGGGATAACCAATTTCCTCTGCTACCGTGGCAGTGGCTTCTGCGCTGGTTAAAATGCCGTGCGAGCCGGGTACGACGGGTACGCCATTGGACATTGCGGTACTGATCGCATTCGACTTATTGCCCATGGTGTCCATGCTCGACGCTTTAGGACCTATAAAGTTCAGTCCGTTGGCGCGACATAGTCGTGCAAACCCAGCATTTTCGGATAAAAAACCAATGCCAGGATGGAGTGCGTCTACATCGCGATTGCGGGCAATGGTCACCACCGATAAACCATTTAAGTAGCTCTCGCCCGGTGTTTGTCCGCCCAAACAGACCACTTCGTCATTGTCGCGCAGCATATCGCAGGCGGCGGAGTCCATATCAGGATCAGATTGCACAAGTAACACGCGATATCCGCGTTGTTGAGCGATGCGAATGAGTTTTACGGCGGTGCACCCGCGGGCATGAATTAATACCGTTTTGATTTCGCCTAATAGATCGACTGCGCGGTAAATTTGTTGTCCCTGCTCTTTAGGCTCAAGCGTCGCGACCCCCGAGAGAACTTTTTCGATGACTTGCCCAACCGTATCGGTTGGGATCGTTACATTGGGGTCTACCTCGCGCAGCTTTTCGTCCAAATCTGGGTAGATTGGATGAATAACTAAGCCTTGCATTGCGCCTGGAATCTTAACTAAGTAATTCGAGGTCGTTGCCATTGTGGGTAGAAAGCTTGGCACGACTACGCGGCCCGCAAACGGCATATCAGTGCCGCTTAAGTAATAGGTATGCACCAGTGGGTGAGTGACAAAACTGGCTTGCGAACCGCCTGTGCACTCGCCAAATCCAAATACAATGACGGGTAGCCCTGATTCGGCAAGAAAATGGGTAA
>CAYGNS010000496.1:0-2524 GCA_964351295.1 uncultured Gammaproteobacteria bacterium | reverse complement strand
GCAGGAGCAACCACTAAAAATGCTCCAAAATGCCCTGAGTGATACGCAGGCAGTGTCGGTACAATTTAGTCACGACTACCAAGCTGCGCTCGAGATTGCAACGCGCGTTATCGCGGATGGCGCACGCCACCCAGTGTGATTGCCCGTATGTCCATCAAGCCTTGCACAACCATCACCGTTAAAGTGACGCCCAACGCAAAGGCCGATCGGGTAAGTAAAGACACGTTAGAGGGCGGCGATACGCAGTATAAAATTTACACCACCAGCACGCCCGAAGCGGGCAAAGCCAACAAAGCCGTGATCGCTCTGCTGGCGAAAGAGCTGGGTATTCCCAAATCCACTTTAAGCATTGTGCGAGGCCATACAGCCCGCACCAAGCTGATCAAAATAGCACACTAACGGTTAACTCTAACAATCAGTTCGCGTTGTCGTGCGCCTCTGGCTTCTGGGCGGCATTACCTTGCGGCGAACTTTTGTAACCCGTTAGCATCGCTTTAATCAACGCTTCTCGATGCAAATAGCTAGACACGATCACGCCGGCTAGATGCAAAACAATCAAAACAATCAGCACGCTCACGGCCGATTCGTGCACATCTTCCCAAAAATCTTCATCTGTGTCGTCGTCTTTGTCTTTGCCTCTGCGCCGTTTCTTCCCAGACGCTTCGGCCGTACTTATTATCCCTAGAGGAGCAAGCTCTAGGGAGACAAGCTCAAGGGACCGATTTAGGGTGTTGGCAAAAGGCCCTTTGTCTTCCTTAGCAGCATACAATTGCATGCCGCTGAGCGTAGTAATTAACAAGGTGACAAGCAAGGCTACCACCATTGCCCCACCGAGCGGATTATGCCCAACATAGTGTTTGGGCTTTGCGGCCAACATGCTTTTTGCATAGGTAAGCAGCGTTCCAGGGCCTCTTAGGAAGTCGCTGAAGCGCGCGTGGCGTGAGCCCACAAATCCCCATAAAATGCGCAGCACCACCAATATAAATATTAGATAACCTGAATAGGGATGCCACCAAACATCATTCTCTCCCGTTAAATAGCTTGTCGCGACCAACAGCACGAGCGACCAATGAAACAGGCGAACAAATTTATCCCAAACGTAAATTTTAGAGTGCATTACTTAACTTGCTCAAGAAACATACCTGTAGGCCGGCTGCCAACACAATTTGATCACTATACAATATCTCCAATAAACCATCACGAAACAGCTTTATGTCTTATACCAATACCGTAAACTGGCTAGGAGCTGGCTACTTCGTATAACCAACACATTACTATCCAGACGATCTGGCTCAATAGTTCAACCACTCTGATATGACCACAATCAATGCGCACAATTTTGATGCTTGGATTCGTACCGACTTTAAGCAACTAAACACCGAACTTGAGTTGCTCTACAACCAGCAAGCCAAGCCGGAACTCGTTGCTGAAGTAGGACTTACGCTCAAGGAACAGTTGGTCCGAGAAGGGGGTGTGTTAATCGAAGCCTTGTTAAATGAAGGTAATACCGATCAAGGTTTTGACCGAGGTTTTGATTTACTCGGCAATGTTGGCTTTTTCATGGCCGCGTGCCGACGTCATGAAATAGATCAGGCCCGCAAGTTTGCCGAAGACGCGGCGCTAACTCGGGCGTTAAAGGCGGCAGGGGCACTCTCATTGCAGTTGGGAGCTTCGCTCGGGGTAGTGCCACGTTTCGCGTCGGCACATCTTGAAACACACAACTTTGCCGTTAACGGCGAGTACAAATCGTTTACGAGTTTACCCGACGAAATACTGTTTATTGATTACAACACACGCGGCGTACTGGCCTTCATTCGGGCTTCGCAAGCCTTGCTCGCCGCCTTGCCGCTTGGCGTTTCGCATACCGTTACTTACGATTTACTGCATGCCGCTAAACACGCTTTAACAGATGTTATTAGCAACAATCAACAGCTCTTCGAACAGCTCGATACAAATCGATTTTTTTATAATGTACGCCCCTACTACAAGCCGCACTACGTAGGCTTACGCGAGTATCGCGGTGCCAACGCCGGCGACTTTGCGGGCATCAATGTTATCGACTTATTGTTGGGGCTGTGTAGCGCCGAGGATGCGTATTACTCGCAATTGCTGGTCGATAAATTTCTATTTATGCGCCCAGAAGATCAATTAGTGCTACGCGACTGCATGCGTCGCCAGAGCTTGCTGGACAGTTTTTTAGAAGCACACCAACGCGGTGAGCACACGCAGGCTTGGTATCAGCGTAATCTCGCCATGTTTTTAGCCGTTTGCGCTGAATTCGGCCAAACAGCACAGCAACATCATCATATGTTGATTAAAAAGTTTATCGAAGTTCCGGCCGAGCAAGCTGAGCTGACGCAACAGGCCGACTTAACGGCGAGCGGACCACCACTGCCCGTTATGTTAAAAGGCCTAAAAAAATTGTGTGATTTGCGCTCTGCCGCAAACGTATCAGGAATCAAGAGTCGACACGCAGACCTCGCGCTATTAAAGGCCAGTTTGGAGTGTGGGGAATGAGCAAGGA
>CAYGNS010000495.1:0-2526 GCA_964351295.1 uncultured Gammaproteobacteria bacterium | reverse complement strand
TGGGTGCTGCGGTATTGATCTTTTTTGGGGTGCTTGTCTTGCCTTGGTGGTTAAGTCCGCCCGCGTCAGAATTGCCTGAGGATGCCGTTATTGAAGTTGCGCGGAACCCTGAGTTGTCTTCATCCGCCCCTATTGCCGCCGATGTTGAGTTGGAGCCTGATTTGTTAGAAGCGCTTATGGCCGAGCAGGCCAACACCGTTGACGGCGAAGAACAGGTGCTTGTTTCACGAATTACACCACTTGACGAGGGCGCCACTCCAGACAACGACCAAGCTACGAGTTTAGAGGTAAAAAGCGGCGCGAGCGAAGTCACAAAAGCCAACTTACCTCCAGCGAAAAGTGGCGAGAAGCCGCAAAATGCACCGGCCAAAGCCAATAACGCTCCCGCGCCCGTTGTAGCCAACACGAGCAATCAAAAAAGTTCGCAGTCGAGCGCAGTGGATGCTGAGAATCCCGAAATTGACGTCGGCTGGGCGGTACAAGTTGGTGTGTTTACCGATAAAATAGGCGCCGGCAAAGTTGTTGATGATCTTAAAGCAAAGGGATTTAATCCAAAGACGAGCACAGTCGATACGAATAAAGGTCCCAAAACGGGTACGCGCGTGTGGCTTGGGCCGTATGAAGCACGTGTCGATGCGGCCAAAGCAAAAGCGAATTTAACGGAAAAAACAGGCGAGCCAGGGTTTATTCGCAGTTTTCCATAACAGTGCAGAGTGAATGCGCAGCGTGCTGGTAAGAATACGCACTAGCGCCGCATTAGACGGTAATAAATAATTTAAAACGAGAACATTATGAGTGGGTTTGACTGGATTATTGGTTTGGTGTTTGTGATTTCGATTGTGGTCGGGATGTGGCGGGGTTTTGTCAAAGAGGCTTTGTCTCTGGCCTCATGGATTATGGCCTTTTGGCTGGCGATTGTGTTTTGCCGCGAAGCGGGCGAATTTATAGCGCAGTACATCAATATCCCCACCGAGACGTTTCGCGTTTGGGCGGGATTCAGCTTGGTCTTCATTTGTACTTTGTTTGCCTTTGCGATGTTGAGTTTATTCATCACTAAAGTGTTTCTGCATGGTCCGGTTAAGTCATTAGATCGCATATTGGGCGTGGGCTTTGGTGGGTTGCGCGCTGTCGCAATCATTGTGTTGTTTATGTGGGTGGTTCGTGCGATGGGGATGGACGAAGGTGCTTGGTGGAATAACTCGCGTTTTTTGCCTAACTTTTTGCCCGGATTGGATGCTTTCGAGCAACTATTGCCTGAAAGCTTGCAGCGAGACACTGTAAAACAGCCGGGACTGGAAGGTGAAATTCTTAAGGATGTGATCAAAGAGAGTCTACCTGATGATGTGGTACCCGCATTGAGTGACCCTGAATAATCCACCCACAACCTATGATTAAGGTATTATGCACCGCGCGCGGCGCAAACATTGTTGACTTAATTATTTAACGAGAGCTCAGGCTATATGTGTGGCGTATTAGGTATTTTAGGCAAAAGTCCCGTTCGAACGAGCTTGTATGACGGTTTAACCGTTTTACAGCATCGGGGGCAAGATGCGGCAGGCATCATGACCTGCGATGAAAAAGGCCAAATTAACTTACACAAAGATAATGGTCTGGTTAAGGACGTCTTCGGATTCAGGGATATGGAACGCCTTAACGGAAATGCGGGTATCGCGCATTGTCGTTATCCCACCGCAGGTTCGAGCTCGCCCGCCGAGGCGCAGCCTTTTTATGTTAATTCTCCGTTTGGCATTGCCTTGGCGCACAACGGCAATTTAACCAATGCGGACGCACAGCGCGAACGAATATTTCGAGACGATTTACGGCATGTAAATACCAGTTCCGACTCCGAGATACTGCTCAATGTGATGGCGCATGAAATCTACAATACCATCGAAAAGGGTACACAGCGCCTTACCAATAAAAATATGTTCACTGCGATGCGCGGTGTGTTCGAACGCTGTCATGGCGGTTATGCCGTGGTTGCCTACGTCATGGGTGTGGGTATTGTGGCGTTTCGCGATCGCTTTGGAATACGTCCACTTATCTATGGGTTTCGAGACACTGAGGCGGGCCGTGAATACATGGTTGCGTCCGAGAGTGTGGCGCTCGATAGCCAAGGGTTTACCACTGTTGCGGATGTTAAGCCTGGGCAAGCGATTATTTTTAATCACGATGGTACTGTTGCCAGTGAAATATGTGCTGATGACCCTCGTTACTCTCCCTGTATTTTTGAACAAGTGTATTTGGCTCGACCCGATTCGATGATTGACGGTATATCGGTGTATCGAACCCGTATGCGGATGGGTGAAAAACTGGCCAATAAGATTCGTCGTGAGTGGCCCGACCACGATATCGACGTGGTCATTCCTATTCCTGATACTAGCCGCACGTCAGCGTTGGAGATGTCGCAGCTTTTAGGGGTGCGGTATCGAGAAGGGTTTATCAAAAACCGCTACATTGGACGTACTTTTATAATGCCCGGTCAAGCTGAGCGAAAAAAATCGGTACCGCAGAAGCTCAATGCAA